>JBEDAP010000213.1:0-17757 GCA_041177705.1 Bacteroidota bacterium | reverse complement strand
GTGTTAGGAGGCGGTAGCCATCCATCCAAAAAACTGAAATTCAGGATCATCTATTCTAAGCTTTGATTTTAAGCCTATATTTGCGCAAAAATCAGAGAATACCATGCCATATCTTTTTACTTCGGAGAGTGTTTCTGAAGGACACCCCGACAAAGTTGCTGACCAGATTTCTGATGCATTGATTGATCATTTCCTTGCATTCGATCCCATGGCCAAAGTGGCCTGCGAAACTTTAGTTACAACAGGACAAGTTGTTTTGGCCGGTGAGGTTAAATCTTCTTGCACGTTGGATGTTCAAAAAATTGCCCGCGAGGTGATTTCAAAAATTGGATATACCAAGAGTGAGTATATGTTTGAAGCCAACTCATGCGGAATCCTATCTGCTATTCATGAGCAATCTGCAGATATCAACCGAGGTGTTGAACGTAAAAAGAAAGAAGATCAGGGTGCGGGTGATCAGGGAATGATGTTTGGATATGCTACCAACGAAACTGAAAACTTCATGCCACTTCCATTGGATTTGGCTCACAAAATCTTGATTGAATTGGCTGCCATCCGCAGAGAAAAGAATAGTAAAATGCCTTATCTCCGTCCGGATGCCAAAAGCCAGGTTACCATTGAGTACGATGACAATGATAAACCTCTTCGTATCGATGCGATCGTTGTTTCTACGCAGCACGATGATTTTGCGAAAAACGATAAGCAGATGTTGGATACCATCAAAAAAGATGTGATCAACATTGTGATCCCTCGTGTAATGGCAAAATGCAAAAAAGACGTACAGAAATTATTCAACAATAAAATCAATTACCACATCAATCCTACTGGAAAGTTTGTAATTGGTGGTCCACATGGCGACACGGGTTTAACCGGAAGAAAAATTATTGTTGATACCTACGGTGGAAAAGGTGCTCACGGGGGTGGTGCATTCAGCGGCAAGGATCCTTCCAAAGTAGATCGCAGTGCAGCTTACGCAGCAAGACATATTGCAAAAAACATGGTAGCTGCAGGTATTGCTGATGAAATGTTGGTTCAAGTTTCATACGCGATTGGTGTTGCAAAACCAATGGGAATTTTCGTGGATACCTATGGTACATCTAAAGTGAAACTGACTGACGGACAAATAGCCAAGAAAATCGAAGATTTATTTGACATGCGTCCATATGCCATTGAAACCCGTTTGAAACTTCGCAACCCGATTTACCAGGAAACTGCAGCATACGGACATATGGGTAGGAAAAATGAAATCAAAAAGAAGATATTTGAACTACCAGGCGGCGGAAAGAAAACAATGGAAGTAGAACTGTTTACCTGGGAAAAACTCGAGTATGTTCCCAAAGTAAAAGCTGCTTTCGGACTCAAATAAATAGATTACACTTTTATTTAAACCCTCCTTTGGAGGGTTTATTTATTTTTACCCCATGCGTGATCCATTAAATAGTTGGGAAACATTGAAGATCACCCAGGTTTACGATAATCCCTGGATACGTGTTGATGAGCATGATGTTATCAACCCATCTGGAAATAAAGGCATCTACGGTAAAGTTCATTTTAAAAACCGCGCAATCGGCATTCTACCCATTGATTCCGAAGAAAATGTTTACCTGGTTAAGCAGTTTCGATACGTATTAGGAGAATCCAGTATTGAAATACCCGAGGGTGGTGGACATTTATCCGTTAATCCTCTCGATGCTGCAAAACGAGAACTAAAGGAAGAAACTGGGATAACAGCCAATCGATGGGAAAAATTGCTCGAAATGCATCTATCCAATTCGGTTTCTGATGAATCAGCCATTATTTATTTAGCAACTGATTTAACCACTGGAATGCCAGATCCTGAAGAGACCGAAAAAATAGAAATAATAAAAATTCATTTTGACAAAGCATACCAAATGGTTCTAAATTCCGAAATTACAGACTCCATGTCTGTTGCAGGAATATTGAAGTATCAGCTTATGCGCATAGAAAAAAGATGAAAGGTAAATCAACAAATATCATTGGAAGACAACCCGTTCTTGAGGCACTGGAAGAGGGAGTGCAATTGGAGAGGATTTTTTTGCAAAAAAATATCAGCGGTGAAGCCATTGAAGCCATTCGCTCAAAAGCACAAAAACTGCAAATTCCTATCAATACAGTCCCGATTGAAAAACTAAACAGCCTTACACGCTCCAATCACCAAGGTGTTATAGCCATTAATAGTCTTGTTCATTACGAAGACTTGCAAAATGCCATTGATTACGTTGTTTCGCAAGGAGAAATTCCCTTGTTTGTGATGCTAGATGGAATCACGGATGTGCGAAATATTGGGGCCATTGCTCGAACAGCACTTTGTTGTGGAGCTCAATTACTGATATTGCCCGATAAAGGAATAGGTGCGATCAATGAAGAAGCTATTAAGTCGTCTGCTGGAGCTCTTCAAAAAATCATGATTTGTCGTGTAAATTCGTTGCTCAAAGCTGTGGATACACTGCATTTGAATGGTATTCAAGTGTATTCATCTACCATGACTGCCAACGTAAAAGTTTTTGATGCAGATTTTAGTCAGCCTGTATGTGTGATCATGGGAAGCGAAGACAAAGGAATTCAGCCATATTTGATAAAATCTTCTGATGTGCATGTTTCTATTCCCATGAAGGGAAATTTCGACTCTTTGAATGTAGGAGTTGCCACAGGCATTATATTATTTGAAGCTTGTAAACAACGTCTAAGTTAAATTCCATTTTCATGGACTTCAGATTAGAATTTGAACCTGCAGGATTGAGTCATAAAATCGACATCGATGACTCCATACTGTTAATTGGTTCTTGTTTCACAGATCACGTTTATGAAAGGCTTCGTTCTTTTAAATTCAATGCCCTTCAGAATCCCAATGGTATTTTATTCAATCCTCAAAGTATTTTTCACGCACTCGATCAATACCAAAAAAATTCACCGGTAAAGGAAGAAGATCTTTTTTGGGAACAAGGTTTATGGAACCATTGGGATTTTCATTCTTCGTGGAGTGATTCAGATAAACATATTGCGTTGAGAAGAATGAATGATCAAATTGCTCAGGGGCATAGTTTTCTTAAAACGAGTAAGTGGTTGATTCTTACAATGGGTTCAGCTTTTGTCTATTATTTTGATCATCATCGTCCTGTTGCCAATTGCCATAAAGTTCCATCGGCTCAATTCAATAAAAAGATGTTGAGTCCTGAACAGATTAAAGATCTTTTTGCTTTATTTAAATTCAATATCGAAAAGATCAATCCAGATTTGAAGATCATTCTTACGGTAAGTCCTGTTCGTCACCTGCGGGATGGATTTGTGGAAAACAACCGAAGCAAAGCAGCCTTGATTCATGCTACTCAATTGATAACAGAATCTTTTCCGAACGTATATTATTTTCCTTCGTATGAGTTGGTGATTGATGATCTTCGTGATTATCGCTTTTATGCAGAAGATATGGTCCATCCCAACTATTTAGCAACCAAATATGTTTGGCAAAAATTTCGGGATGCATGTATCAACGGAAGAACAAAAGAATTAATGAAAGATATTGAACAGTTGAATATTGCCATGGCACATCGTCCTATGCATCCGGATTCGGAGGAACATCAAAAATTTAAATCCAAGTACAAGTCCATGGCTTTGGACTTACAACTGCGATTTAAAAAGGGTGATTTTTCAAATGAAATCCAACACTTCACTTGATTTAATGAATGCGATCTCCTCTTAGTTCGATGTTTTTTAAAACCTCTGCTTCGTATTCCAACCACTCAAACCATCTTTTTCTCACCACTTCTTTTGGAACATATGTATCAGCCAGGTTGATAAAGAGTGTATAGTGGCCTGCTTCACTTTCCATGAATTTTCGATAGAAATTCTTCATGTATTCGTCGTTCAATCCTTCACTTAGGCGTTTAAAGCGTTCGCAACTTCGAGCTTCGATCAGGGCACAAAACAACAGTCTATCTAACAATCGATCGGTTGGGTTTCCGCCTTTCTTTTGAAAATCCATGAGTTTATTTACATATTCATCTTTTCGCTGCTTACCTAATTGAAGTCCCCTTTTATTCAATTCATTCAAAACCTGCCTAAAATGACCCCATTCCTCAGTAACAACTGGGGAAAGTTCTTCTACCAATTCTTTTTTCTCTGGATATTGTTGAATCAGGGATATGCAGCTGGTAGCAGCCTTTTGTTCACAATAGGCATGATCTGTTAGGATTTCTTCCAGAGAGAGCGCAGCTAAATCAACCCAGCGTGGGTCTGTGGGCAAATGCAGTCGTAGAATACTCTTTACATCGTTATTTTCTATAACATTCATGCTGCAAATCTATGAACACTTGCGGTTTTCGTCTGTTGATTTGTTAACTTTATCCATCATTTTTTTCATATGAAATATGCAATCCTGGTTATTTCTCTTTTACTCAATCTTGGATTGATTTTTACCTTGGAAACTCGAAAGCTAATTCCGATTTCCCTAGGAAGTATATTAAGTCCGCAAGAAGGCTTTTGGCAGAATGCCGAACCAGTCAATACGAGTTTTACAGGAGATATAGATTTAGAGGGTTTGGAAAATAAGGTGGATGTTTATTTTGATGAGCGTTTGGTGCCCCATGTGTTCTCCGAAGAAGAGAAAGACGCATACTACGTTCAAGGATACCTGCATGCAAAGTTCAGGCTATGGCAAATGGAATTTCAAACGCATGCAGCTGCAGGAAGAATAAGCGAAATCGTTGGGGATAAAGCCATCAAGTTTGATCGGAATCAGCGTCGCATTGGCATGGTTTACGCAGCTGAAAATGCCCTTCATGCCATGGAAAAAGATCCTCAAACGTTGGCGGCATTGGACGCATACACCCAAGGTGTGAACACCTACATCAAGCAATTGAAGAAAAGTGAATTGCCTATTGAATATAAAATTCTTGGGTATGAGCCAGAACTGTGGACAAATCTAAAGTCGGCCTTGTTTACCAAACAAATGACCAATACACTCGCTGGTTATGACACGGATTTTGAATTTACCAATGCATGGAAAGTGTTAGGTGAACAGGATTTCAGGATTCTGTATGCAGATTTACCCGACTCACTCTATCCTGTTATTCCCAAAGGAACTGTATATGCACGTCCTGAAACAGATATACCTATTCCAGCTACAGCAGACTCCTTGTATTTTAAAAGAACCGACAGCATTTATTTTGCAGAGGAGTTTAAGCCCAACCCATCCAATGGGAGTAACAATTGGGTGGTTGCAGGTTCAAGAACCAGTTCTGGTAAGCCAATATTAGCCAATGATCCACATCTCAATCTCACACTTCCATCTATTTGGTATGAAATTCAGATTCATACTCCTCAATACAATTCTTACGGGGTTTCTTTTCCTGGATTGCCCGGTGTGGTTATTGGATTCAACGATAGCATTGCCTTTGGTTTTACCAATGCAGGAAGAGATGTAAAAGACTATTACGAAATCAAGTTTAAAGACAATCAGAAGTCTGAATACTTATTCGATGGTCAATGGAAACCGACAACCAAACGAGTGGAGGAAATTCGAGTAAAGGGGAGTTCTGTTTTTAAAGATACTGTTGCGTATACCATTTTCGGACCTGTAACGTATGATCAGAGTTTTGAAAATAAATTAGACGATCAAAAAGCGTATGCTTTGAGATGGGTTGCGCACGATACATCCAATATATTGAAGATGTGGTTGCTGCTGAATCGGGCTCATAACCATGCAGATTATTTAGATGCGATACGGTATTTCAATGTACCCGGACAAAACATGATTTTTGCTTCGAAGACGGGAGACATTGCATTATGGCAACAGGCTTCCTTTCCGCTTCGCTGGAAGGATCAAGGTTTATTGGTCATGCCTGGCGCAGATAGCAGTTACATGTGGAAGGGTTTTATTCCAATGGAACAAAATCCACATGCATACAATCCCCTGCAAGGTTATCTGAGCAGCGCCAATCAACGTCCTGCCGATTCAACCTATCCCTACTTTATACCTGGTAGCTATGAAGTCTATCGAGCCATAACCATCAATCGTATTTTAGATCAATCTACATCGGTTACTGTGGGGGATATGAAAAATCTACAGAATAATAATTACAATGTATTTGCAGAATTAGCTCGACCGCTGTTGCTGAAATATATAAATAAGAATCAGTTGTCTGCAGAGGAACGCGATTGGGTTAAGATTGTTGAAGATTGGAATTTGTATAACAATCCAACTGAATTGGGGCCCACATGCTTCAATGCTTGGTGGGATTCTTTGTACACTACCGTTTTTAGTGATGAATTGATGCAAGCTAATGTTCCACTACCCAGACCTGAAAAATTTGTTCTTCTTGAGAACCTTACGCGTGATAGCCTTTTTAAGTTCATTGATAACCGCAATACACCACAAGTAGAAGATGTCTACACGCAGGTTACTGCCGCTTTGAAGAAAGCCTCTGCTAAACTAAGTGAACTTAAAAAAACAAATAAACTGGAATGGGCTAGTTTTAAAAATACAACCGTTTATCACCTGCTTCGCGATAATGCCATGCCATTTGCTAGAACAGGCTTGATGAATGGGGGTGGACATGGAATCGTAAACGCAGTTCAACATGATCATGGACCCAGTTGGCGAATGGTGATTCACATGACAGAGCCCATTGAAGCGTATGGTGTTTACCCGGGTGGACAACATGGCAATCCTGGAAGTCGATATTACGATGATTTCATCGACACCTGGACAAAAGGAGAGTATTACACTTTATTTGTAATGCGTAAAGAAGATATTGAGAATAAAAATTACAGTTGGAAAATGAGTTTCCATTAAAAAACTTACCATGAAATTTAGTAGCGCAATTTTAGTGACTGGTTTATTAGCGTATGCATTGGGTTTGTTTTTGCCTTGGTGGACAATTTCAATTGCAGGTTTGCTTTCTGGATATTTTATCCATCAAAATCGATTCTTATCATTTCTAGCTGGCTTTTTAGCAATTGCACTCCTTTGGGGAGGAATGGCGTATTGGATGAGTACAGCCAATGAACATATTTTATCTCGTAAAATGTCGATGCTAATCTTAAAAAAAGATTCTGCCTTGCTTATGGTTGTATTGACATCATTGGTAGGCGGCTTGGTATCCGGCATTTCATCGTTAACGGGTTCTTCACTTGCATGGATTGTAAAAAAGCAATAGGAGTGAGTTAACGCATGAATCTTGTTAAGTTATTTGTTTCTGTTCTCATTTTTGGACTTTTCCCCATCTACGTATTCTCACAAACTCGAATCAAAGGTTTTGTTTTGGATGAGTCTGAAAATCCCATTGGTTTCGTATCGATTTCTGTTGGCGTAAACAAAACTATTGCCATTGCCAATTCAAACGGTCATTTTGATTTCACCCTTCCAATCGGTAAAACTAAAATTGAATTTAGACATGTTGGGTATGAAACCTTTGTCGTAGATACACTCGTTCAGAACACTGAGTTATCACTAAAAATTATTTTACGACCTACAAGCTTGACACTGAATGAAATTATAATTAAACCAGGCGGAGAAGACCCCGCCTATGAAATTATTCGAAATGCCATTTCAAAGCGTGATTTTCATCGTTCTCGGATAGAAGCATATTCATGCGACAATTACTTAAAAGGTCTTATTCGGACACTCAATTACCCCAAGACCTTCATGGGTCAGGTAGTAGATTTTGAAGACGGAGACACTTCAAAACAAAAAATTATTTTTCTTTCAGAGAGTATCTCAAAAATCAATTTCAAACAACCCAATGATACTCGAATTGATGTAATATCCACTCAGGTAAGTGGTCAAACCAATGGATTGGGGTTGGCCAGCCCTTTCTTAATATCCTTCTATGAAAATACCGTTTCCTTGCCTCGAACATTTAATCCCCGTGGTTTTGTTTCTCCCATTGCAGATGGGGCTTTGTCTTTTTACAACTACAAATTCCTAGGCACGTTTATCGAATCGGGTGTATTAATCAATCGCATACAGGTTACTCCCAAGCGGAAATGGGAACCCTTATTCAGGGGATATATTCAAATTGTTGAAAGTAGTTGGGATATACATTCCGTAGATCTTCGGCTTGATAAATCTGCACAATTGGAATTGGCTCACGAAGTGCGTATTCAACAACAAAATGGATTATTCAAATCGGATTATTGGTTGTTAACGAGTCAGACAATTTATTTAGACATAAAAATATTTGGGTTTGATGCTACAGGATATTTTTCCTCTACCTACAACAATTATGAATTATTTGAAAAAGCGGATAAGAAAAAATTTGGGAATACTTTGATACGATATGATCCGGAATCAAATAAGCGTACTAGAACTTATTGGGATTCGATTCGTACCATTCCGCTGCTACACGAAGAAAAATTGGATTATGCAAAAAAAGATTCTCTGGAAAGACTTCGTGAAAGCAGTTCCTATTTGGATTCATTGGATCGTATTCAAAATCGTGTAACGTATTTTGGAATGTTTTTAAATGGACAGACATTTTTACGAAGAAGCAAGAAAATCACCTTCTCGTATGACCCTCTATTGAAATCAATAAGTTACAATACGGTTGAAGGATTATCGGTACAAGCCTCTGGAACATTTCGAAAGTCGCTCAATTCCAACAATTCCATATTGCTAACACCCGTATTGCGCTACGGTGTGGGAAATGGGCATTTAAATGCTTTCTTGTCGACTGAGTACCGATTTGGAAAAAAATTCACACAACAGTTTTCTACTGCAATTGGAAAAAGGGTTTTTCAATTCAACAATGCCAATCCTATTCCCCAAATAATGAATACCGTTTCTACCTTGTCGACTGGCTTCAATTACATGAAATTATACGAGGCTCGCTTTTTCCAATTGGGGTACAATAGAAATTGGGGTAGAGGTTGGAGGGTAAATGTATCTATCAATTATCAGGATCGTTGGTCACTTGAAAATTTACCGCTAGATCGTTTGTGGATATCTGAATCCAAGTTGGAAAATATCAGTCCCAATTTTCCATCCGAAATTGCTGGTAAAAACATACTAGCTCATCAGGCTTTCTCCATACAAACGGATATTTTATTTCAGCCCAACACACGGTATATTGAACTTCCGGATCGAGTCATTTCTAGAACCTCGAAGTCTCCTCGATTTAAACTGCAGCTTTCTCGAGGCATCGCTGGTATCTTAGGTAGTGATGTGGATTATTTCAAATGGCGATTTTCAATACAAGATGAGTTCAACTTTAAGTTAGCGGGAACATTGAAAATGAATGCAGGACTTTCTGGTTTTGCAAATGCTACTTCAGTTCGGTTGCCAGATTATAATCACATTTCCGGAAATTTAACACGCAAAGCAAATCCGTATGTAGAGAGTTTTCAGGTCGCGAGTTTCTATTCCTTATCGAATCGAGATCGATTGTATGGTTTTGCCCATATGGAATACTCCTTAAATGGGTTGCTAACCAACAAAATACCTGTTATTCGAAATTTAAATCTTCGATTGGTCGTGGGGAGTAATTTGATTTGGTTGGATTCTAGAAACTATCAAGAAGTATTTTGGGGTATTGATAATGTTTTTAAAGTATTTCGTTTCGATTACGTCTGGGGCTTTGGTAACGGCATTCCAAACAATCAGGGTTTGAGGTTGGGTATACGCGGACTTTCAAACCTATTTTCTGATTATTAACCGGTTTTTCTACCTTTGTACTGTTTCGGATTTTGCCCGACCTGCAATCGGGATTCCGTGCGGAATTAAAATCATTTTATGGCTACATTACACAACAGGGTTTCAAGAAAACTGCTGAAAGAGAAAGCACAGCTCGATCAAACGCCTAGAACCACCATTTCTTTTTATTGCTATTTCCCAATTGAAAATCCAAAAGAGTTTCGTGATCAGTGGTACAAGGATTTAAATCAATTGGGAGTATTGGGTAGAATTTACATCGCTCAGGAAGGAGTCAATGCTCAAATCAATTGTCCGACTGAACGCTTGACTGATTTTAGAAATTATATCTATGCATATCCATATTTAAATAATCTTCGACTAAATACAGCTGTGGATGAAGGCAAAAAATCTTTTTATGTATTGGATATCAAAGTGAGAGATAAAATCGTTGCTGATGGCATCCAAGATTCTGATTTTTCAATGGAAAATAAAGGTCGGTATGTCAATGCAAAAGAATTCAATGAACTGGCTAAGGATTCCAATACCTTGGTTATTGATATGAGGAATCACTATGAATTCGAGGTGGGTAGATTTAAAAATGCTATTGAAATTCCAAGCGATACATTTCGAGAGCAATTGCCTATGGCATCTGAGATGCTGAAGGATCAAAAAAGTAGAAATATCGTTATGTATTGTACTGGCGGAATACGCTGTGAAAAAGCCAGTGCCTGGATGTTGCACAATGGATTCAAAAATGTATTTCATTTAGAAGGGGGCATCATAAATTACATCAATCAGGTACGAAACGAAAAGCTGGATAATCATTTCATTGGTAAGAATTTTGTTTTCGATGAACGATTGGGGGAACGAATAACAGAGGATGTGATTTCCAATTGTCATGTTTGTGGTCAACCTTGTGACGTGCATGTGAATTGCGCCAACAGCTCCTGTCATTTGCTTTTCATTCAATGTGAAGCCTGCAAAGAAAAGCTCAATGGATGTTGCAGTAAATCGTGCAGTGATTTTATTCAGCTCCCAGAGGAAGAGCAGAAAGCAAAAAGAAAAGGAATTGATAAGGGCAGAAATGTTTTTAATAAATCGAGACAGCGTATGGAAAATTTAAATCAGGATCTGGGCAATCAATGATTTAATTTTTCAAGCGATTGATTTATTTTATCTACCGTGTCGGAATCTGACCAATTTTCTGGATGAAATTTTTCTCCAATAAGCTTTTCGTACAATTCAATGTATCGATCCGAAATGGTTTTAATCCATTCTTCATTCATTTCTGGCACTTGCTGACCTTCCTTTCCCATGAATCCGTTGGACATCAGCCATTCTCGCACGAATTCTTTGCTTAATTGTTTTTGACGTTCTCCTTTGCTTTGGCGCTCCTCAAATCCATCTGCAAAGAAATAGCGGGAAGAATCAGGTGTATGGATTTCATCCATAAGGCATACATGGCCATTCAGAAGTCCAAATTCGTATTTGGTATCTGCCAATATTAGACCCTGTGTAAGAGCCAAAGATTTACCTCTTTCAAATAGTTTTAGGGTATAGTCTTTGAGTATGCTCCATTGTTCCGGAGTTGCCAACTTCTTATCCAAAATTTCTTGTTCTGAAATATCTTCATCATGGCCTTCTGCGGCTTTGGTAGAAGGGGTAATTATGGGCGTTGGGAAAAAATCATTTTCCTTTAAACCATCTGGTAGGGTTTGTCCGCATAAAATTCGCCCTTGCTGATAAGTTCTCCAGGCATGTCCAACTAGATTGCCTCGAACAACCATCTCAATTTTGAAAGGAACGCATTTATGACCAATGGATACGTTTGGAGCAGGCACGTCTATGAGCCAATTGGGGCAGATATCGGCTGTGGCTTTCAGCATTCGGGCAGCAATTTGGTTTAAAACCTGCCCTTTGTAAGGAATTAGCTTTGGAAGGATTACATCGAATGCTGAGATTCTATTGCTGGCAACCATCACAAGGTATTTGTTTTCAATGGTATAGACATCTCTAACCTTGCCAGAATAAAAAGCAGTTTGACCGGAAAAATGGTATGCGTTCATAGCACTAAATTAAAATTGGGGACTGAAACTGCCAATTTTTCAGATTATTGAACATACACAGATTAAAATTGTTTCAGATTTTTTTATCAGCCTTACAATGCCTAATTTGTCACCAAATTTTGACCAAAAAAATTGCTTATGAAAAGATTAGCTCGCTATGCAACACTTTTATTTTTCGTGTTGCCGGCTATCGTTTATGCACAGAATCTAACGATTTCTGGTACAGTTAAAAGTGGTTCAGGCGGTGAAAGCCTGGGTTCTGTTTCAGTTGTTATCAAGGGAAGTTCAACAGGAACCTTCACGGATTCAAAAGGAGCTTTCAAATTGAACGTTCCTGCTTCTACCAAATTCCCAGTAACCTTGGTTTTTTCATCAATCGGTTATGGAATTTCAGAAGTATCCGTTGCTGGTGCTGGTGAAATGCCTACTGTTTCTCTTCAGGCTTCTTCTACTTTAGGTGAAGAAGTAGTAGTGTCTGCTACCAGAACTCCTTTGAGGATCATCGAATCCCCGGTTTCCATCGAAAGAATTAATAACCAAGCTATTCGAAATGCTCCTGCAGCAGACTATTTTGACATGACCTACAATTTGAAGGGTGTTGACATGGTAGCTTCGAGCTTAACGTTCAAAACTATTACGACAAGAGGTTTTGCAGGTAGTGGTAACACTCGTTTCACACAAATCGTGGACGGAATGGATAACCAAGCACCTGGCTTGAACTTTGCTGTTGGTAGCATAGTTGGCCTAAGTGAATTGGATGTTGAGAGCATGGAATTGCTTCAAGGTGCATCTTCTGCATTGTATGGACCAGGAGGTATGAACGGAACATTATTGGTAAACTCTAAAGATCCATTCAAATACCAAGGGTTTTCATTCCAAGCCAAGAACGGTGTAATGCATGTGGATGGCAAGTACCGCGATCCATCTCCTTATTATAACTGGGACATGCGCTGGGCTAAAAAGGTATCCGATAAGTTTGCCTATAAAATAACTGCAGGCTTGATTCAGGCTAAAGACTGGTTGGCTGCTGACAACAGAAGTGTTCTCAGATCAGGTCCTTTTCTTGGTAAAATTATAGATGGAACAAGATCTACAGATCCGAACTACGACGGAATGAATCTCTATGGGGATGAAACTACAATTGATCTAAACTTGGTTTTAAATGGAATTGCTGCTCAAGCACCTTTCCTTGCACCATACATCAGAACATTAACGGGTTCGCCCAATTTTGTATCTCGCACGGGGTATACAGAAAAAGAAGTTACCAATCCCAATACCGTTAACTTCAAAATGGGTGCTTCCTTCAATTACAAAATCACCAATTCAGTTGAAGCAATCCTTTCTGGTTTTTGGGGAACAGGTAACACAGTATATACAGGAAGTGACCGTTACTCGTTGTTGGACCTCAAAATGGGACAATACAAGCTTGAACTCAAGCATAAGAACTGGTATTTGAGAGCATACACTACACAAGAGAATGCAGGACAGTCTTATAATACGACCATTACCACACGCTTATTCAATGAAGCTTGGAAAGCATCTCCACAGTGGTATACGGAGTACGGACAAACCTATTTAGCTGGATTGCTAAATGGTTTGACTTCTATCAATGCTCACAATCTCGCACGCTCGGTAGCTGACGTAGGTAGACCTGTTGCAGGTTCAGCAAGATTCCAGCGTATTTACGATAGTGTTCGTGCTAGACCAATTTCTGCTGGGGGTGGTTTGTTTGTTGACCGTACCAATCTTTACGCAATCGATGGACAATACAATTTGAGTGAGTGGGCGAAGGGTAAAGTTGACATCGTAATAGGTGGTAACTTCCGTCAGTTCTTATTGAATTCTGAAGGAACTCTGTTTGCTGACTCAGCAGGCAAGATCCCCATCAATGAATATGGAGCTTATTTACAATTGGCCAAAGGCTTTGCCAATGATGCCGTGAAATTCACAGTTTCTGGTCGCTATGATAAGAACTCCAATTTTAAAGGAAGATTTACTCCACGCGCCACAGCTACTGTAAGATTGGCCAAGGACAATCATCTTAGATTCTCTTATCAGACAGCTTATCGTTTCCCATCTACACAGCAACAGTATATCGACTTGGAAGCTGGTGGAGCCATCTTGATTGGAGGTGTTCCTTCATTCAAAGATTTCTACAACTTTAAAAACAACCCCGTTTATTCTGTTGCGGCATTGGGTACTGGACAATTGAAAGTTCAAACCTTTGATGATTTCAAGCCTGAAGCAGTAACTTCTTATGAAGTTGGTTATCGCGGTCTTTTGGCTAAGTCAAGATTGCTTGTGGATGCATACGGTTACATTGGAAATTACCAGGATTTCATTACGCGTATTTTGGTTGCCCAATCAACTCAAGCCGTTCCAAATCCTGCTGATATTTTAAATGCTTCAAGAAGAAGAATTCTTTCTGTTCCCATCAACTCGCCAACCCGCGTTAAAACAACCGGTTGGGGATTATCATTGGAATACAAGTTCAAAAAAGGCTTTTTCTTTAGCACAAATATTTCTTCTGATGAGTTGGGTGATGTTCAACAAGGTTTCATCACTTATTTCAATGCTCCGAAATACCGTGGCAATGCATCCTTTGGTAATTATGGTATGGGCAAATCCAAGCGCATGGGCTTTAATTTGGTTTACCGCTGGCAGTCGGCATTTGACTATCAGAGTGATTTAGCCAATGGTGAAGTACCTGCCTACCAGGTTTTGGATGCACAAATAAGTTACAAGTTGCCAAAGATGAATTCTGTAATTCGCCTGGGTGCTAATAACCTGTTGAATCAGTACTACATCACAGCACTTGCCAATCCATCCATAGGTGGTTTGTATTATGTGTCATTTGGATATAATATTTTCTAATCACCTCTATCGTTGAAACCAAAAACATTATTTATGAAACATATTTTCAACATAAAATGGATTTACGGAACCTTGCTTGTTCTGGCCATTTCTTCTTGTAACAAGAATGTACCTGAGGCTGTACCATTGCCACCTCCAGTAGTTTCTGGCAGCACAATTGGTGAAATCGTAAATACCAATCCCAGCTTTTCAATTTTAAAGGCAGCGGTAACGAAAGCCGGACTTTTGAACGCTTTATCAGATAAGAATAATGTATTTACAGTATTTGCACCGAACGATGCAGCATTTACACTTTCAGGTATTTCAGCTGGTGTTATTGCAGCGTTACCTGCTTCAACCGTTGCAAGTATCGTACAATACCATGTTATTCCAGGAAAGAAGATTCTTTCCACAGACATCCCTACTACGTTCCCGAATGTGCAAATGCCAACAGCATTTGTATTTCCTTCTCCCAATACCAGTCCCTTGGTTCGATTCAGTAATTTCCCTTCAAGAAGAGGGGCTAATGCTTGGGTAAACAATATACCAGTTGTATCGGCAGATGTTTTGGCTTCCAATGGTGCTGTACATGTTATGGCAGCTATTTTGAATCCACCATCAAGGGTTTTATTGGATACCATGGCACGCGATGCAGATTTAACTTATTTGGTTGCTGCAGTTCTTGCTGCAGATGCAGGTGTTCCTGCTGGCTCTAGATTCCAGGACTTTCTAGCTAATCCTTTGGCTAATTTCACCGTAATGGCTCCGACGAATCAAGCTTTTAATAATTTGTTTGCTGTACTGGGTCTTCCTCAATCAGCTTCATCATTTAGTTTGTTGCCTCCAACCTTGGTTAGAGGGATTGTAGCATACCATGTATTGTTGGCTCGTGCATTCGCAGCTAATCTTCCAGGTGCTCCAACTCCTGTACCATCTTTACTTTCGGCTTCATTACCAACGGCACCACCGCTGACTTTTGATGCTACTCAAGGAGTTAAAGGATTTGTGAACCCAACGTATTCCAAAATCACTGCCATTGATCGTCATGCCATCAATGGTGTATATCACAAAATCGATCAGGTTTTGTTGCCTCAATAAAATTTAATTCGTTGAAATAAAAAACCCGGAGTAAATGCTCCGGGTTTTTTTATGCTATACAGCAAATCTAAAATGCATGATATCTCCATCTTCTACCACATATTCTTTTCCTTGAACAGCCATTTTACCTGCTTCCTTGCATGCATTTTCAGAGCCCAGATGGATGAAGTCGGCATACTTGATCACTTCAGCACGAATAAAACCCTTTTCGAAATCTGTATGAATCACTCCGGCAGCTTGAGGAGCTACCATGCCTTTTGTGATTGTCCAGGCGCGAACTTCCTGGACACCTGCAGTAAAATAGGTAGCTAAATTCAGTAAACGGTAGGTGGATTTAATCAAACGAACAACACCGCTTTCAGAAAGCCCTAAATCTTCTAAAAATAAAACACGGTCGTCAAAGCTTTCCATTACGGCGATTTCACTTTCAATAGCAGCGCTCACAAATAAAATCTCAGCTTTTTCATCTTGAATGGCATTCTTAACTTGATCTGTAAAAACATTGCCCTTCACAACACTCTTCTCATCAACATTGCACACATAAATAACAGGTTTGATGGTTAAGAGAAACATATCATCAATAAATTTCTCTCTATCTTCTTTTGAAACAGCAAATGCTCGGGCATTTTTTCCTTGTTCCAAATGAGTTTTAAGCGCTCTTAAAATTTCAATTCCTTGTTGAATCTCCCGGTCACCTGTTTTGGCCATTTTTTCAACTTTCGATAGCTTTTTATCTACACTATCTAAGTCTTTCAATTGAAGCTCGGTGTCAATTACCTCTTTGTCACGGATTGGATTGACGTTTCCATCAACGTGAATGACATTTTCGTCTTCAAAGCAACGGAGAACATGGATAATAGCGTCTGTGTTTCGGATATTCCCTAAAAATTGATTTCCCAAGCCTTCTCCTTTGCTTGCACCCTTAACCAAACCGGCAATGTCTACGATTTCAACCGTAGTAGGAACAACCTTTTGTGGTTTGACCAACTTCTCCAATTCGATCAATCTTTCATCGGGTACGGTTATGACACCCACATTGGGTTCAATGGTGCAAAATGGAAAATTTGCTGCTTGTGCTTTTGCATTGCTCAATGCATTAAATAGGGTTGATTTTCCTACATTTGGAAGTCCAACAATTCCTGCCTGTAAAGCCATCTACAATTTTTTAGGTGGCAAAGATAGCATGATTGAATGGATAACCGTTTTCCCTTAGGGCCTTTTAAATTTCTCTTGCAATGGCTTTGAATTATATCTGGTTTTTCTTTTTTATCATAGCTTTTGCAGTTGCATTTGTGAAATGGATTGTTACAGGCGATCCACTGATTTTTAAGTCCATTACAGACGGAATTTTCAAATCAGCAGGGGATAGTGTAGATCTCTCCTTTAAATTAATTGGTATCATGACTCTTTTCTTAGGATTCATGAACATAGGAGAGAAGGCCGGCGCCATTCGCTTGCTTTCAAGATGGGTAGCTCCTTTTTTCAGTCGATTGTTTCCAGAAGTTCCTGACAAGCATCCAGCTTACGGACACATGATGATGAATTTTTCAGCAAATCTCTTGGGATTAGACAATGCGGCAACACCTTTTGGCTTGAAAGCGATGGAAAGTCTACAAGAGCTGAATCCCAAAAAAGATACGGCCAGCAATGCTCAAATCATGTTCTTGGTTTTACATGCTTCGGGATTAACGCTGATTCCCATCAGCATCATTGCCATGAGAGCTTCCGTAACACCACCAGCTGCCAATCCAACAGACATATTTATTCCCTGCATGATTGCAACATTTGCGGCTACCGTTGCTGCCTTGGTTATAGTTTCTTTTCGTCAAAAAATAAATTTAATGCAACCTGTCATTTTGGGTTGGATAGCAGCTATCTCACTGGGGATCGGACTTTTAATTGCCTATTTAAAAATTTTCTTGGACCAAACTCAAATTGAAGGCTTCTCATCCATCTTGAGCAATGGATTGATCCTTTTGATTTTCCTTGCATTTTTAACTGGAGGGATTTATAAAAAAATCAATGTATTTGAATCTTTCATCGAAGGGGCCAAAGGTGGTTTTGAAATTGCCATCAAAATCATTCCTTATT
>JBEDAP010000212.1:0-4095 GCA_041177705.1 Bacteroidota bacterium | reverse complement strand
ATTGTCTTGAGAACCTCCAAAAACATTTTGAGAACCTGGCGTTGGGTCAATACCCACATGATAGTATTGAATGGTTTGGTATTGTGAATTGGCAAGTTCCCATACTACGGTGGGAGCATTTACATCCACAATACGGCCTACTCCTCCATCTGATCCGATGAGAACACGATTGGGATTGGTGGGATCAAATGAAAAGGCGTGTTGATCAGCATGAGTGGCACCTTCATCATCGTCATAGGTGTCTGAAGAGATTCCTCCTATAAAGGTTACGTTGTCTTTGGTTGCAAATCCATCTGTGGATTTGAACAAGTTTACACCACCGGCCAAAACCAAATTGGGATTGGTGGGGTGAATTGCGAGTAACATGTTGTAACCACCCTGAAGCTCCATGTATTTATCGCTGGTGCCACTGCTGGTGGTTCTTTTAGCTACCAAATTTTCACCCAAGCTATTCCACGTGTAGGAAGTACCAGAAATGGTGCATTTGTAGAGGTCTGCTTCGGATTGGTTGCTTGCAGCAGACAAGGCATTTTCAACCATCACATAAAGGATGTTCTGGTTGGAAGGTGATAAAGCCAGTACAATCCTTCCCCAACCACCCGTATAATCTCCTGATTGAATGGTATTATCAAATGCCCTCCAGCCTGCTACGGAGTCAATTCCGTCTTTAATTCCACCGGCAATTCGGGTAAATGACCCCGCATTACCAGAGGTTGATGTGAATACACCAGCTAGATTTCGATCCGCATTTCTTCCACTCATGGCGATGAACATTCTGCTGCCATCGTTTCTGATTACAATATCTCCAATTCCACCCACTGAAGTTGCAGGCACTGAACTGGAAAAAACTTCGGTCCAGCTCGCACCTTCATCGCTGGAACGCATGATCCTTCGATGCGCGGACGCGTATACATCACCCGTTGTGGGGTGTACGGCTATTTTATGAACAAAGCTCCATTCAGAGGAAAACGAAGTGTAATTGGTAACGTTGGTAGATCCTAGTTTCAACCACGTAATTCCATTGTCGGTCGATTTTAAAATTCCTCCTCCGTAAACAAAACCTGCTGGATAGCTTTGAGAAGACCCGATTGGTTCGCCCGTTCCGGCATACCAGATATTTTCTTTACCAGGTCGTGGGTCTTGAGCAATGCATGAAATATTTCTTATTTCATTGGCAGGATTGACAAACGTCCAAGTTTGACCTCCATCAGCACTTCTAAAAAGACCTCCTGAAACACCCCCTGCAAGGATCACTCGGTTTGAAGTTCCATTGTATCTTTTGTCGTGCGCCAGTGCTCGGGTTCTTCCTCCATTTTGAGTAGGGCCTGCAACAGCATAGGTATTGTTTATTGTAGGGCCATTTAACGCAAATGCACCTGCTTGCTTTACCGGTAGTGTTTTTAATAAGGCAATTTCCTTTTCCCGGATGTCCTCGGGTATTTTACCGGTTTTGGGGTTCCGGGTAATCAACCATTCGTATTCGGCCCTTCTTCGGGCATTTTCGGATTCAAAGGCTTCATCATCATCCTCTTCATTCAAGACAAGAATTTTCTTTTCTAGATTGGATTCTTTTCTATCTGAAAATACAAAAAAAGTGGTTCCAGCTGCCGCACAGAATAAAAGAGAATAGAAAGCCTTTTTTACACTCATAGTCTTAGGTATCGTATCTAGCAAATTAACCAATTTTAGGCCTTCTGGTTCAAATTTTTCTGTCATATTCCTATGACGGACAGGCAGCCGAAAGTTTAATCTTATCTTTGCTCTTCTTTTGGTGGGTATGAATCTGAAGTTTCTGTTGGATCGATATCTAGAATCCCCCCGCATTTCTGAGATTGCGGCAGCCTCTGTATTGCCCGACCCCCAAAAAATTACAATTCCAAAGCTTCCTGGCTCTTTTTCCTCGTTTCTGTTTTCAGTCTTGTATCAGCGAACCGAGTGGTCAGATAGGAATACGGTCATTATCCTAGAGGATGCTGAGTCTGCGGCCTATTTCCATAACGATATTGATCAACTCATTCAGCCCATTGACCTTTTTTACTTTCCTTCTTCTTTCAAGTCGGACAAAAATTTCAAGGAACAAAGCAGTAGCCACATCATGCTCAGAACCGAGGCGCTGAGCCGGTGGGCTTCTTCCGGAAATAGAAAAATTTTAGTCACCTACCCGGAGGCATTGCTCGAGAAAGTTGCTACACAGGAATCCTTGCATGCGCGCTCTATTCAAATAAAAGTAAACGACAAACTGCATGTAGATCAAATGCTGGAAAAATTGGTGGGCTATGGGTTTGAGCGAACCGACTTTGTTTTTGAGCCTGGTCAGTTTGCCATGCGGGGAGGCATTTTAGATATATACTCCTATGGAAATGAAAAACCGTACCGGGTTGAGTTGTTTGGGGATGAAGTAGACTCGATACGAATTTTTGATCCCGAAACGCAACTGAGTGAGCGCAAGTTGATTCAGGTGAATATCATACCCGATGCCGGTCTGCCCGAACAAACATCTGCTAAAATTGATCTTCTCGATCTGTTGCCATCCAACACACTGTTTTTTATTTCGTCCTATGATTTCATTCGGGATCGTTTGATCGATTTGCACGAGAACATGGAGCTTTTTTTAACCCATAATCACGAGAAATCAAATTCCGAATCCGACGATGCAGAGAAACGTATTTTTTCATTGGATGATTTCACACATTCTGATACGTTCATTGATAAATTAAATCTTCGAACTTTAATTGAAATTGGAAATCCATCCGCTTCGTTTGATCGAGCTCGAAACTTTTCTTTTCAAGTAACTCCTCAGCCAGCTTTCAATCGCAAGTTTGATTTATTGATAAAGGATCTCCAAGCCCACGAAAGCGCAAAGCATACCATTTATATTTTTGCCGAGAATCCCAAACAGCTGGAAAGGTTGTATTCTATTTTTGCCGACCTCAAAGCTGAAATTCAGTTTGTTCCTGTGCCGCATGCTCTGCATCAGGGATTTGTTGATAAAGAGATGGGAACGGTTGTGTACACCGATCATCAAATCTTTCAACGGTATCACAAATACAAAATCAAACAAGCCTACAGCAAGAGCAAAGCAATCACCTTACGTGCATTGAAAGAATTGCAGCCGGGTGATTATGTTGTGCATGTCGAACATGGAGTTGGTGTATTTAGCGGATTGCAAAAAGTACAAGTTGGAACCCAAACACAAGAAGCTGTTCGAATCATCTATCGAGACAACGACATCCTCTATGTAAACATCAACTCCTTACACAAGATTTCAAAATACACAGGGAAGGAAGGGCATGTGCCCAAGGTAAATAAATTGGGAAGTGATGTTTGGGTCAAGTTGAAAGAGAAAACAAAAGGTAGGGTAAAAGAACTTGCCTTTGATTTAATCAAGCTTTATGCAGAGCGCAAAGCTCAATTAGGATTTGCTCATACGGCAGACAATTACCTGCAAACCGAGTTGGAAGCATCGTTCATGTACGAAGACACTCCCGATCAGGCAAAAGCAGTTGCAGATGTGAAAAAGGACATGGAAAATTCCAGTCCGATGGATCGACTGGTTTGCGGCGATGTTGGTTTTGGAAAAACCGAAGTAGCTATTCGAGCCGCATTTAAAACCTGTATCGATGGAAAACAGGCAGCGGTATTGGTGCCAACAACCATCCTGGCGCATCAGCACTATAAAACATTCAGTGAGCGCCTGAAAGATTTTCCGGTGACGGTTGATTTTATCAATAGATTCAAATCAGCCAAAGAAAAAAAGGAAACCCTGGCCAAAGTAAAAGAGGGGAAAATAGATATTGTTGTAGGTACTCATGCATTGTTGAGTAAAGATGTGGAGTTCAAAAATCTGGGCTTGTTGATTATAGATGAAGAACAAAAGTTTGGAGTGGCGCACAAAGAAAAAATCAAAACACTCAAGTCGAATGTAGATTGCCTCACGCTAACTGCCACGCCCATACCGAGAACTCTTCAATTCAGTTTAATGGGAGCAAGAGATCTTAGCATTATCAATACTCCTCCGCCAAATCGCCAACCCATACAAACGGAAGTGAGTGTATTTGATGAAGATCAAATTCGAGATGCTATTTATTTTGAGAT
>JBEDAP010000211.1:0-5059 GCA_041177705.1 Bacteroidota bacterium | reverse complement strand
TTTTAACTGTATAGATAAAATTATTTTGAAGGGCTGGATTTATTTGCAAGCGTATGGTTGAAAATAGAGGGGGCAAAGGTTCTGCTCGCGTAATTCGAATGGACGAAGTATCAAAGTTGAACAAGCGAAGGCTACTCATTTCTATACTATCAACTCCCTGATTCAATTCAAGTAGTAAGTTTTTAGAATCCAATGCAACACATTGTTTTATATACAGCGAATCTGAAAGTTTAAATTTTTTATGCACGGTATTCATAAATCCCGGAGTGCCTCCTTTGGAGTGTTGACTTGAATAGAGGTTGGTATTGGAGCAGGGTTTTGCGGGATCAATCATTTCAAGTGACCATCCTCCATTGCTTTTCAAAGAATTCTCGTGCATGGATGATTGGTATTCTATACCATGTATGGTTTTTCCATCGGGGGCAATCAACGAAAGAATGCCTTCCTCATTGGGCAATGCAGGAAAAAAACTGAGCCCAATTGATTTTTGTGGAAGATTGAACAGGGGCCATTGCGATTTAGAGCATAGTACAACCAAGCTATCGGGTTGTAACGCATAGGATTGAGGGATGGAAACTGTATTGTTCCCGATTTTAATTTTCCAACGAAGCAGGTCGATGGTTGTGTTGCTGATATTTTTTAATTCTATGTATTCCGCATTGGGCAATTCAACGGATGGCGTAGGATCGGCCATGATTTCATGGATTAGGACTGAGAATGCTGGGAAAGATTGTGAAAATCCATATTGGCATAAAGCCAAACAACAAATTACCGCAAACGTTTTCATGCAGGAAAACTAGCTCTGCAGCCAATTTTCAACGAGTGAAAATCAACAATTATTTGGAAGAAAAATAACGGAGAGTTAGCTTTGCTTCCGCAATGAATAAAATAAAACATACCAAACAGAACACGAAACAGTCCCACGCGGAAGGTTAGTTTCATTGGTATACGCACATATGTAACAGCCTTCCAAAACTTGGGAGGCTTTTTTATTAACCACCCTTCGGGGTAAAAATGATCAATATGAAAGTTGCAGTTGTAGGAGCAACAGGTTTGGTAGGCACCAAGATGTTACAAGTTTTAGCGGAGAGAAATTTCCCGGTAACTGAGTTGATTCCAGTAGCATCCGAAAAATCAATTGGGAAGGAAGTTGAATTCAAGGGGAAAGGATATAAAGTAGTTGGTATGCAGGAAGCTATCGACAAAAAACCACAGGTAGCATTGTTTTCAGCGGGTGGAAGCACATCCACCCAGTGGGCTCCTGCATTTGCTGCTGCCGGAATTACGGTTATCGATAATTCATCTGCATGGAGGATGGATCCATCCAAAAAATTGGTAGTTCCTGAGATCAATGCCCATGAATTGACTGCTGATGATAAAATCATTGCAAATCCCAATTGCTCAACCATACAAATGGTTGTGGCTATAGCACCCTTGCATAAACGTTTTGGATGTAAGCGTATTATAGTAAGTACGTATCAAAGTGTGACCGGAACGGGTGTTAAAGCAGTAAATCAATTGATGAACGAGCGTAAAGGGATAGAAGGTGAGATGGCGTACAAATACCCCATTGATTTAAATGTTATTCCTCAGATTGATGTGTTTCTTGATAATGGCTATACCAAAGAAGAAATGAAGATGGTCCTTGAGACCAAAAAAATTATGGGGGATGATAGCATCCGTGTTACATCTACGACTGTAAGAATTCCAGTAATGGGTGGACATAGCGAAAGTGTGAATATTGAGTTTGAGCAGGAGTTTGATTTAAATGAAGTGAAAGATATTCTCTCCAAAGCACCAGGAGTTGTTGTAGTGGATGATCCAGCAACACAGCAGTATCCAATGCCCAAGGATGCACATGAGCGCGATGAAGTTTTTGTAGGAAGATTGAGAAGGGATGAGACGCAGCCAAAAACATTAAATATGTGGATCGTGAGTGATAATCTTCGCAAGGGCGCAGCAACCAATGCGGTACAGATTGCGGAGTATTTGGCAGGGAAGGGGATGATTTGAGAGTAATAGGGAATAGGGAAAAGGGAATAGGGAAAAGGGTATTTCGTCTACCTATTCCCTATTAACTATTCCCTATCATTTCCCTAAACTCACCCTCACTCAATATCCGAATAGTGGGTATTTTTTTGGCCTTCTCTAATTTGGATCCTGCTTCTTCGCCGACTACCAAATAATCCAATTTACTACTGACTCCCGAAAGTAATTTTCCTCCTTGTGCTTCTACCATGGCTTCGGCTTCGGAGCGTTTAAGTTGAGTGAGTGTACCTGTAAATAAAAAAGTTTTTCCGGATAACCCCCCTTCAATAGGTTGCTGACGTATGCCTTTCAGTTGAAGTCCCTGTGCTTCCAACTTTCTAAGCATTTCAATATGCTTGGGGTTTTTGAAATAGCTGTGAATACTTTCTGCTACTTTGATGCCCACATCTTCCATGTGTTGCAAATCCTCGAGACTTTTTTCAGAAAGGTTTAATAAGTGGTCGATCGATTGAGCTATTGTTTTTGCTGTTGTCTCACCCACGTAGCGAATTCCAAGTGCATTGATAAGACGATGCAGAGGTTGTGATTTTGATTTCTCGATTGCTTCTTGAAGATTGGTTACTGATTTTGCACCAAAGCCTTCCATGGTTTTTATTTTTTCAAATGGAAGGGTATAAATCGAAGGGATGTCGCTTAGCCAACCCAGCTCATGAAATTTCTTGATGTTGGCTTCTCCCAATCCGCGGATATCCATGGCATCTTTGCTGGTGAAATGAATGATGCGTTCAACAACTTGTGCTTCGCATTCTTCGTTGTTGCATCTCCAAACTGCTTCTTCTTCGGGTTTGGTCAATTCAGATTGGCACACGGGACAATGGGTAGGAAAAGCAATGGACTTTTCATTTCCTTTTCGGAGTTCAGGAAATGATTTTACAACATAAGGGATTACATCACCTGCTCTTTCTACCAGCAGGGTGTCTCCAAGCATGATGTTTTTTTCTTTGATGAAATCCTCGTTGTGAAGGGAAATCGATGTAACCGTAACGCCACCGATTTGCGCAGGTTCGATTTTGGCAACGGGGGTGACGCTTCCTGTTCTTCCAACTTGAAATTCTACTTGAAGTAATTTACTGGTTGCTTGCCGCGCTTTAAACTTGAAGGCAATAGCCCAACGGGGATGATGTGTGGTCATTCCCATTTTTTCTTGCAAAGCAAATTCGTTTACCTTGATGACCATGCCATCAATTTCATAAGGCAGATCATCTCGCTGCGATTCAAACGATTTGCAATATGAAATAACTTCTTGGATTCCGTGTAATACTTTTTTTTCTTGAACGGGACTTCTGAATCCCATATCCCAAAGCAATTGAAGTGCTTCTGCATGTGTTGAGATTGGGGAAGATTCAGATTGGGTTTGGAGATAGGCTACATGGTAAATGAATGCTTCTAAATTTCTTTTTCCAACAACGGAGGCATCTTTCATGCGAAGAGATCCTGAAGCCGCATTGCGTGGATTGGCGAGAGGGGGAAGATTTTGTTCAAGGAGTTGATCGTTGTACTTTTTGAAATTGGATTTATTCATGAGCACTTCGCCTCGAATCTCAATTTGTTGAATTCCTACGGATGAAAAAGGTGCAGAGAGGGGGATGGATTTGATTTGTTTGAGATTGAGCGTGATATCATCGCCTTCAACTCCATCGCCTCGTGTTGCACCTCTTGCAAACATATCATTTTCATAAATCAACGAAATGCTTGCTCCATCAAATTTGGGTTCTACGCAATATGAAATAGAAGTGTTACCGGTCAATTCTCGGGCTTTTCGATCCCATTCTATCAGGTCATCTTCGTTGTACGAATTTTCCAACGAAAGCATGGGTACGAGATGCTGAACTGTATGGAAGGTTTTGGTGAAGCCCGGACCCACCCGCTGAGTTGGAGAATCTACAACGATCCAATCTGGGTTATTTTTTTCTTGAGTTTCGAGTAGTTTATAGAGTTGGTCAAATTCAACATCGGCAATAACCGGGTCGTTCATCACATAGTAACGGTGTTCATGAAATCGAATCACATCTCTTAATATTTCTACATTGGGTTTTTCTAAACCTGCATGAACAGGCACAGATAAAAATTCTTTCGTGAAATCCTGTGCTTGATGAGAAGACAATACCGTGCTCATTGGAAACGAAGTTATTTCATTTTGATTGTAGCAGTATGTGTAGGGGTTAGATAAACAGCATTTTGGTCATTTCATATTAGACCCTATTTTTGTCGCCTTGCCACTCATGAATCCATGGAACCTATAACCCAAACATCGAATCGTCCCTCTCGCTCAGACAGCGCTATGGAATTTACATTTGCGTTATCGGTAGACTGTGTCATTTTTGGATATGACATGGGAGTTTTAAAAGTGTTGTTGATTGAAAGTGATCATCCCAATTACAAAGGAGAGTGGTCGCTTTTGGGGGACGTAGTTCGAAAGGACGAAGATTTGGACGAGGCCTCGTATCGGGTATTGCGCGAGCGCACTGGATTGTCCAATATGTTTTTGGACCAGGTAAAAACGTTTGGCGCTGTTGAACGTCACCCGGCCGGACGAGTGGTTACCACTGCATATCTGTCGCTCATCAATGTAAAGGATCATCAGTTAAAAACCATGGACAATGCCTTGCATTGGCATACCGTGTCGGATATCAAAACCCTGGCATTTGATCACAAGAAAATTTTGGATGTGTGTTTGGTAGCATTGCAGCGGAAGATTCAGGAGGAGCCTATTATTTTCAATCTGTTGGAAAAGAAGTTTTCATTGCGGGATTTGCAACTGGTGTTTGAACAGATTTTGGGGATGGAGTTTGACAGGAGGAATTTCAGGAAGAAGTTATTTACTACAGGACTTTTAACCGATGAACAGGAAATGGAAAAGCAGGTAAGGCATCGACCTGGAAAATTATATTCATTCAATCAGAAGGTTTACGAACAAATGAAGAAAAAGACCTTTGTAGGTCTTCAATTTTAATCAAAGAGATTTTCCTTCAATCAACTTACAGGGAAGGATTTCCATTTTTTTCTGAAT
>JBEDAP010000210.1:0-6393 GCA_041177705.1 Bacteroidota bacterium | reverse complement strand
TGTTGTACCTGATTCTTGGAAAGGAGGACTTCCACTGACCTATCACACGGGCCCAAGCAAATCTAAAGTCAGGCTTCAACTTCAATTCAATTGGGATATCAAGCCATTGTACAACGTGATTGCCAAAATGAAAGGAAGTGATTATCCGGATCAATGGGTGATACGCGGCAATCACCACGATGGATGGAATTTAGGGGCAGCAGATCCGATCAGTGGAATGGTAGCTGAAATGGATGAAGCAAGAGCTATCGCCGAATTGGTTAAAATGGGTCATCGTCCCAAACGCACCGTTGTTTTTTGTGCGTGGGATGGCGAGGAGCCTGCTCTCTTGGGTTCCACCGAATGGGTAGAAGATCACGCAAAAGAATTGCAGCAAAAAACAGTTGCTTATCTCAATTCTGACGGCAATAGCCGGGGATTCATTGGCATAGGAGGTTCACATGCCCTAGAGCCTTTCTTCAATGAAGTGGCTGCTGATGTAACGGATCCTCAAACAGGTGTTTCAATTCGCGATAGAAGATATGCTCGTACATTGGCCAATGCAGATAAATCTGCAAAAGCCAGAATATACGGGAATAAATACATCAAGATTGGAGCCTTGGGTGCAGGTTCAGATTACTCTCCGTTCTTTCAGCACTTGGGGATACCCTCTGCTAACATTGGATTTGGAGGCGAAGGCGATGGCGGTGAATACCATTCGATTTATGATTCGTATGATCATTTCACCAAGTTCAAAGATCCAGGTTTTCAGTACGGTGTTGCATTGGCCAAAACTACCGGAAGAGCTGTACTGCGTTTAGCGAATGCCGATGTACTTCCTTTTGATTATTCGGTGTTAACCGGAACAATAGGGGATTATTTGAGTGAATTGAAACTGATGTTGGATAACATGCGTTCAGAAGTTGAAATGGAAAATAAATTGGTGGTCGAAAAAGTATATACCCTTGCGGCGGATCCTCAAAAAAAATTCAAGTTGCCTTCCATGGGGTCTACTGTTCCTTATTTAGACTTTAGTGCAGTTGATAATAAGATGACAGAACTCAAAAAATCTACTTTACTGCTGAAGCAACTCGCAGCAAATGCAGATAAACTATCTCAAGACAAAAGATCGGAACTCAACCAAATTTTATATACGGCAGAACAAAAACTTTTGGATGAAAATGGTTTGCCAAGGAGACCTTGGTATCGCCACCAGATCTATGCTCCTGGTTTTTATACCGGATATGGTGTGAAAACGATTCCCGGTGTACGCGAGGGTATTGAAGAAAAAAATTGGAGCGAAGCACAAAACCGTATATCCATATTGGCGCAGACACTCTCCAATTTCAATCAAGTGATTCAAAAAGCAATTTCGCTTCTGCAATGATTTTTACCGATTCTGCATTTTTAAAATCATTAGAAGGGTGTGAAGGTTTTGACAAAGATTCTTTCGAGCAGGCTCATCTAGGGCCAGCGCCTGTATCCATTCGAGTCAATCCGTATAAACAACATGCAGAAGTAACAAAGTCTTTTCAAGATCAATCACCTGTTTCAATTCCCTGGTGTGAGCATGGGTACTATTTGAAAAGTCGACCTGTCTTTGCCAAAGACCCACTTTGGCATGCAGGTGCATACTATGTTCAAGAGGCATCTAGCATGTTCATTGAGTATGCATTGAAATCAGTTTTGGGAGATCAGTCGGGTTTAAAAGCATTGGATTTATGTGCTGCTCCCGGTGGAAAATCAACTTTATTAGCTTCTATGCCTTCCTTCCAAGTTGTAGTTGCCAATGAGATCATACATTCGAGGGTTCCTTCTCTGATGGAGAATGCAATCAAATGGGGCAATCCACGTTTGATTGTCAGCAACAACGACCCCGTTCAATTTGAAAATCTTCCTGGATATTTTGATGTTGTTTTAGTAGATGCACCTTGCAGCGGAAGTGGTTTATTTCGAAAAGACCCACAAGCCTATCAAGAGTGGAAACCAGAGTTGCCTGAATTTTGTTCAGCGCGTCAAAAAAGAATTTTGAACTCAGCCACAAAAGCGATTAGCGAAGACGGGTATCTCTTGTATTCAACCTGTTCTTATTCTGCATGTGAAAATGAAGAGAACCTGGATTATCTGATGGCGACTGGAGACTTTGAATCTATACAATTGTCCATTCCAACGGAGTGGGGGATCGTTGCCTCCGTCTCTCCAAGATATCAAGCGCATGGATATCGCTTCTATCCCAATCGAATTCAAGGAGAAGGCTTTTTTTGTGCGGTGCTCAAGAAAAAAGTGGAAAGCCAATCCCATGCGCAATCTTCTCCAAACCAAACACACGTGAAATTATTGTCTCCAGAGCTTTCTAGATGGGTGAACTCTGAATTTGAATGGATCAGCTATCAAAAAGAAAATGAAGTGTATGTTCAATTGGAGGAGCTATGGGATGATATCAATGGGTTGGATGCTGTACTTAAGCTCAGAAAGAAATCACTTCGACTAGGGAATTTGATACGTGATGAATTGATACCTGATCACGAACTTGCGGTATCTGCATCTATCAATAACGATTGCAATCAATTGGATTTAACCAGAGATCAAGCAATATCGTATTTAAAACGAGAGGAACTCAATGGGTTGGAAGGGGCGTCGGGGTGGTATTGGATAACCTATAATGGAACTGGATTGGGATGGGCCAAGATGGCTGGTGGAAAGTTTAAAAATCATTACCCCATGAATTGGAGGATATTGAAGCAGAACTAGTTTTAACATGTCTACTGCTTAAATTAGGTGGAAAATCTTGCAATTCTCTTCATTTATATAGTAATTTGTATCATAATCCATTGTTCATGAAGCCTCTATTATCCTTGTTGGCACTTGTTTTTGCCTTGAATATCTATGCCCAAAACTCTACCAAAGAGTATACGATTCACAAAGTAGTAGCAAAAGAAAATTGGTACAGCGTAGGCAGAAAGTATGAAATGAGTCCGCGAGATATCGCCGCGTACAATGATCTTACCATTGAGCAGGGGCTTAAAATTGGTCAGGTTATTAAAATTCCTAAAAACAAGCCTGTCATAGTAAGCACAGAAACTCCAGCTCCTGTTAAACCTCAGGTTGCGCCGGCAGTCAATATACAAGCGCAAACGGAAAAGAAACCGGAAGCAGCGGTAGTAGCTAAAACGGGATCTAGTGGGATCGGGGGTTTTGGTTTTTTTGAATCAAGCTTTCAGACGCAAGCCAAAGAAGGGAAAGTTCAAAAATTAGAAAACCCTGTTTTTGGAACGTTCAAAAGTACCAGTGGTTGGCAAGATGGCAAGTATTATGTACTGATGAATGAAGTGGTTCCAGGAACGATTGTTAAAATCGAATCCAAGCCTAACAGAAAAAGTATTTATGCCAAAGTTTTGGGAAATGTGCCTCCTGGAAAAGAGAGTGAGGGTATGGCGCTTCGCATGAGCAACGCAACCTTCACAGCACTGGGATTGGATAAAAGTGCAGATGGCTTAGAGCTTACCTGGTTCAATGAATAGCCTAGTAATATTAGATGCATATATAACATGCGACATTTTCAATCCTACCCATCACTCAATCCTTATGCCGGTCCATGGGACTATGCAGCTGTAAGGCATCTCCTCAAGCGAACCGTTTTTGGAGCTACCCGAAATGATATAGCACAATTCTTATCACAGGGATTTGATTCTTCGATCAATCAATTAATGGACACAACTATCCCCTTGCCGGCGCCGCCTGTAAAAGAATACAATTCTTCTTCTGCAGCAAATCCGGATACAGCGATAGCTGCTGGTCAAACTTGGGTAAATGATGTAAACAACGATGGTACAATAGCATCTTTCCGCAGAGCATCATTCAAAAAATGGTGGGTGGGTACCATGATCAACCAGGATAGAAATATTCGGGAGAAAATGACGCTTTTTTGGCACAACCATTTTTCTACTGAATCAAATGATGTGGGAAACGCTCAATATGTTTACAAGCATCACAACCTTCTTCGCACAAATGCATTGGGAAATATCAAGTCTCTTACCAGGGCTGTAACACTTGATCCGGCCATGTTGGTTTATCTAAATGGACAAAACAACAACAAAACAGCACCTGATGAAAATTATGCACGAGAATTGCAAGAGTTGTTCGTAATTGGCAAAGGTCCAGGTGCAGCCTTTACAGAGCCAGATGTAATGGCAGCTGCAAAAGTATTGACAGGGTGGAGAAACAATGCCAATACCATTTCATCTTTCTTTGATGCCACACGCCATGATGTTACCAACAAACAATTCTCTTCGTTTTATAACAATAAAGTCATTGCTGGCAGAACAGGCACGACTGCAGGAGATTTGGAATTGAATGATCTGCTGGATATGCTTTTCTCAAATCAAGAAGCGGCCTTGTTCCTGTGCAGAAAGCTTTACATCTGGTTTGTATATTATGAAATTACGCCAGAAGTAGAATCTGAAATCATCGTACCATTGGCACAATTGCTTCGCGCCAGCAACTACGAAGTAAAACCAGTACTCAAAGCACTCATTTCCAGCGAACATTTTTTTGATGCCATGAACCGGGGATGTCAAATTAAAAGTCCCGTCGATATGCTGATTGGCATGATTCGAGAATTTGAAGTAGCATTTCCTCCTGCTGTTCAATTTCAAAACAACTATGGACATTGGAACTTACTTGTTGGGTATTTAAACAACATGCAACAAAATATTGGTGATCCTCCGGATGTGAGCGGTTGGAAAGCCTATTACCAAGATCCTGCCTTCTATGAGTATTGGATCAATACAGACACATTGCCAAAGCGTATTCAGTATTTGGATAATTTGGTATTGAATGGGTTTACGTTTGGCGGTTTTAAAATGATTGTAGATGGACCCGCTTATGTTCGTAAGTTTTCATCTCCAGGAGATCCCAATAAATTGATCGATGACATTGTTCAGCATATTTTAGGTGTACCAATTTCAGCTTCCCATAAAGCACAATTGAAGAAAGATATTTTATTGGCTGGACAAACGGAGGATTATTATTGGACAACAGCTTGGGATACGTTTATTCAAACACCATCCAATATGGCCAATGCAACATTTGTGAACAACGCCATCAAAAATTTAATCCGTTATTTGGTTGATCTACCCGAATACCAACTCAGTTAAATCCCTACTATGAAAAGAAGAAATTTTTTACGAGGGTATTTGCCAGCCGGAATGATGGTTCCCTCTTTCGTTAACGGAATGGGATTTAAGGCATTTGAAACTGGACACAGTTTCTTGCAAAATATGTTGCTTCCTCCCGGAGACAACGATAGGGTGTTTGTAATCATTCAGCTCAATGGGGGTAACGACGGATTGAACACAGTGATTCCATTGGATCAGTTTCCAAAATATGTAAATGCACGTAAAAACATTTACATCGATGAAACAAAAGCGCTGAAATTAAATGGCATCAACCACACCGCTTTACATCCAGCCATGAAAGGGATGCAGGAATTGTACAACGAAGGCAAACTGCATATCGTTCAATCTGTGGGCTACCCTCAACCTAATTTTTCTCATTTCAGGGCAACTGATATTTGGATGAGTGCCTCGGATAGTCGGCAAGTGTTAAGCACCGGATGGATTGGTCGCTATTTGGATGAGACCTATCCCGGATTTCCAACAGGATATCCCAATCCAACCATGCCAGATCCTTTGGCCATTCAAATAGGATCCGTTACTTCACTCACGCTTCAAGGAGCTGCTCAACCCATGGGTATGAGTATTTCAAATCCAGGAGCTTTTTACAATTTCATCAACAACCAAGTGGATCCAGCGCCTAATTCATATGCCGGAAAGGAATTGACGTTCATTCGGGAGATGTCGCGACAAACCCAGCAATTTGGAGATGTCATCCGTACGGCAAATGCAAAGGTTACCGTACAATCTACATACCCAACCGGAAATCCATTGGCCGATCAATTGAAAATTGTTGCTCGATTGATCAAAGGAGGATTGAAGACCAAAATATACATGGTGAGTTATGGAGGTTTTGATACCCATGCCAACCAAGCTGTTTCCGGCGACACGATCAATGGAACCCATGCTCGCCTTTTGGGCAATGTGAGTACAGCCATCAAAGCATTTCAAGACGATCTTAAATACTTAGGAGTGGAAGATCGGGTAATGGGCATGACATTTTCTGAATTTGGCAGAAGAATTTTAAGCAACGCCAGTTTGGGAACTGATCATGGAGCAGCAGCACCTCTTTTTGTATTTGGAGCCAAAGTGCAGCCTGGAATTACAGGAACCAATCCCATCATACCAGCCAATGCAACAGTGGGCGATAATATTCCTTATCAATATGATTTTCGAAGTGTTTACGCCAGCATTCTTTCCAATTGGCTATGCGTGAACTCTGCAACATTGAATAGTGTGA
>JBEDAP010000209.1:0-6863 GCA_041177705.1 Bacteroidota bacterium | reverse complement strand
GGAGTGGTTAGTACTAATGCACAGAATATACCTAAAGAGTTGTTGATTACCGTTTCACGATAAGTATGAAATCTTTTTTTCAAAAAATATCGTTTCGAATTTGGTTCCCCTTTGCCAGTGCGCTTGCGCTTTTGATGGTACTTGCCATTTGGTATTATCCCAGTCAGCAAGAAAAACTATTTAGAGAAAATAAGGAAAATCAGCTCAAAGAATTAGCTAAGACGGTAGCACTGGGTGTAGAACTGTCTTTAAAATCCAATGATTTTGAAGGCTTGAAAAAAACGGTTGATTTTGTATCTGGCACAACTGAATTTGAGTACGTAGCCATATTGGTAAATGATTCTGCAAGTGGAAGTAAATCTGTTTTTATCAGTTACCCGGAAATATCTGCAGATTCAATTTTAGCGAAGGACGAAAATTTACATGTTTACGAAAGTTATCCATTCAGTGCTCCTGATTTTACTGGTGAAATTCTTATTGTTGCCTCTAAAACAAGAATAAATCAACTTGTTCAGGATTTGAACAGGCCGGTTTATGTTTTGCTCCCTGTTATATTGTTGATTTCGTTGATCTTATTTTTTGTATTGGCGCGTAGAATTTCTCAACCACTTGAAACGTTAACCAAGGCTGCAAAGGAATTGGAGAATGAAAATTATGATATTGTTATTGATAAGGTAATACAGAAAGATGAAATTGGGGAGCTTAGAAATGCATTTGTCTCTTTAAAGGAGAGTTTGATTGAGCAACGCGAACGCAATCGCCAGCTGAACCTGGGTTTGGAAGATGAAATTAAATCTCGAACAGCCGATTTAAGGGATGCGCAAGCCAAACTTCTCGAGGCTCAAAAGGTTGCAAAAATTGGACATTACGAGTACTTTTTTAAAACCGATCACTGGGAGAGTTCTGAAGAACTCAATGATATTTTAGGTGTAAATAAAGATTTTAAGTTCACATTATCTGGATGGAATGAATTGGTGGTGGAAGAAGATCGTGAGTTTATGATGAATTATTATCTGGAGTTGATTGCTCAGAAAAAACCATTCCAGCATGATTATCGAATTAAAAGGCCGAGCGATGGAGAAATCAGATGGATATCCGGGCTGGGTCAAATCAAATCTGGAGTGGATGGGTCAGCCTTTTCATTTGCGGGCACCATGCAGGATATTACTGAACGCAAAATTGCTGAAGAGGAAATCAAAAAGCTTTCTTTGGTTGCACGCTATACCTCAAACTGTGTTGTGATTACAGATGTCAATCGAAGGATAACCTGGGTGAATGATAGCTTGGTCAAGTTAAGTGGGTATTCTTTTGAGGAAATTGTTGGGAATACTCCAAATATGTTTCAATTTGAAAAAACAGATCCTGCAACTCGACGCTACATCAGAGAAAAACTCGATAAACATGAAGCTGTAAATGCTGAAATTTTAAATCGAGGCAAGCATGGAAATGAATATTGGCTCGATCTCAATATTGTTCCAATTCTAAATGACAAAAATGAATTGGGTGGATATATAGCGGTTGAAAATGATATTACTGATAGAAAAATTGCCAATGAAGCTCTTCAAAAAAGTCAAGAGCAATTGAAAAAAATAAATGAAACGCTTGAGCAAAAAGTACTTGAGAACACAAAAAAGAACTTAGATCTTTCTAAATCAATCGTAGAACAGGAAAAGCTTGCTACCATTGGTGAAATATCTGCAGGTATTGCTCACGATCTCAATACGCCGTTGGGAGCTATTAAGGTTGGAACAGAGAGTGTGATGTTTACGTTTGAAGGGTTGATGCAAAATTTAGTAGCAAAATGTACGGATGAACAACGCCTGTATGCTTTGGATTTTGCTAAAAGTAGAAAGGTTGAGATTTATGTAGGTGGATTGCAATTGATACGCGAGCGTAAAGAGATGGCGATAACACTGGAGAAATCATTCGGTGGCCGAAATGACTTGACTGTCATAGCAGAACTATTGGTTAAATGCCGAATTTCTTCTGAAGAGTCAGAGATTATTGAGAAAATTCTTTCCTATTCCAACTCCGTCGATCTGTTGGAGTTGATTTATAATGTACAGATCATAGGAAGTCTTTTGGATACCATCAAAACTTCCGTTGACAAGGCCAGTAAAGTGGTAAAAGACATTCGATCCTTTATTAAAACAGAAACATCTGTAGATCGTTCACGTATCAACCTGCACGACAATATCCAAACCGTACTGAGTATTTTCAATTATGAATTGAAACGAAATATTCAATTGGTTTTTGATGTCGATCAACGAGTTCAAATTGATGGGTACGATATCAAACTCTTTCAATTGTGGTCGAATTTGATTAAAAACGCAATAGACGCCATGGATGGGTATGAGGAACGCAAATTGATCATTCGTTCTGAGTTGCATGATCGAATGGTAGATATTGTAGTAGAAAACACAGGTCCTGAAATACCGCATGAAATTGTTGACAAAATATTTAAGAAGTTTTTCACTACCAAGCAGGCTAAAGGAGGAACTGGACTTGGTTTGAGTATTGTAAAAAATGTTGCTGACGAACATGGGGCTAAGATTCAGGTTAAGTCTGCAAATGGACGCACACGATTTACGATTACATTTCGTGATCCATATTTGATGTAACTTACCTTTGCATAGATTTTAAAAACAAAATTTTATGGGTAAAAAAATACTTGCATTCTTTGCATTGATCGTGATTTTATTGATAGGGTTAACTTTTACCAAGCAATTGTCGCATCTTCGAAATTTTGCAGTTTGGGGTGCTCATACCATTCATGATTATAAAACACATCCCACACGTGTAGTCTCAAAATCAAGTATTCCACAGCCTTGGCTTTATGATTCGCTTTATAATCAAAAAAAAATTCCGGATCATTTAATGACCATTATTGATTCAAACGACACACATGCCTTTCTTGTTATCCAGGATGGTAAACTGTTGTATGAAAAATATTGGGATGGGTATGACAGCTCGAGGTTGAGTGGTTCTTTTTCAGCAGCAAAAAGTATTGTATCCCTTTTAGTGGGAATTGCATTGGATGAGGGGAAAATTAAATCAATTGATGAACCAGTGGGTAACTACCTTGATCATTTCAAATCCAATGGGCTGGAAAAAGTGCGTATCAAGGATCTATTGACCATGAGTTCAGGTACCAATTACAATGAAGCCGATAAAGGATATTTTAGTTTAAATGCATCTGCGTATTATGGTGATGATATGGAATATCTGATTTCACGCATGGAAAGATTTGAAGATCCAGGTGTGTATTGGCAATATCGCAGTGGTGATACACAAGTCTTGGGATTGATTGTTGAAAAGATATTTGGCAAATCAATTTCTGAATTGGTAGCAGAGCGTTTTGCAGATCCTATGGGTGCAGAATCCGATGCTCTTTGGTTATTGGATGGTGCAGAAAAGCATGAGAAGGCATTTTGTTGCTACAATGGAATTGCTCGTGACTATGCAAGATTCGGTCAATTGGTATTGAATAAAGGAAATTGGAATGGTAAGCAATTGATATCTGAGAAGTATATCTCAGAAGCTACATCAGCTGCATCTTATTTGAAGGATAGGTCTGAAAATGATAATCCGGTGGACTACTATGGCTATCAGTACTGGATTGTAAATCACATGGGGGTAAAGACGATTGCTCAGAACGGACTCTTTGGTCAGTATGTATATATTATTCCTTCTAAAAATGCAGTTGTGGTTCGATTGGGTGAATCCAAAGTAATCAAACCCATTCACCACCATCAGCCCGAAAATTATTCGTACATCGAAGCTGCACTAGCGATTTTAGAATAATACCGATTTATCTTGCAGGTATGGAAATAGGTATTGACAGTTTTGCTGCTATGATCAGCGGCGAAAGCAGTAGGATTATCGACGATGTAGATGCCATGAATCAACTGCTTGATCGTATTGAACTTGCAGATCGAGTTGGTTTGGATTTTTTTGGAATTGGCGAACATCATCGAAAAGGATTTTTAGACTCTGCACCAGCTGTTATTTTAGGAGCAGCAGCAGCTCGAACAAAAAATATTCGCCTGGCTTCTGCTGTTGCTGTTTTGAGTGCTGCCGATCCGGTTCGGGTATTTCAGCAATTTTCAACGTTGGATTTGATTTCCAATGGACGAGCAGAAATGGTAGTGGGTCGAGGTTCTTTTATCGACGCATTCCCTCTTTTTGGGTATGATCTGAAAGATTATGATGATTTGTTTGTAGAGAAATTGGAGTTGTTGTTAAAGATCCGAGATAATGAATATGTAACGTGGTCTGGGAAGTATCGCCCAGCTATGCGCAATCAACCAGTATATCCCCGTCCGCTTCAACAACCTTTTCCAATATGGTTGGGTGTAGGTGGAACTCCGGAATCCTTTGTGAGAGCTGGTGTATTGGGCCTGCCTTTGATGGTGGCTATCATTGGAGGAGAAACGCATCATTTCAAACCGCTGGTTGATTTATACAGAGAGGCTTGGATTAAATCCGGTCATCCCATTGAACATATGAAAGTGGGAATGCATTCATTGGGTTATGTTGCTGAGACCTCTGAAATAGCTAGAGAGCAGTTTTATCCCGGTTATGCAGCCTCCATGAATCGAATTGGATTGGAGCGTGGATGGCCACCGATGACCAAGGGAAGATTTGAAGCACAGCTTGGTCCACGCGGAGCATTGCTTGTTGGTAGCCCGGAAGAAGTTGCCGAAAAAATTTATCGCCATGCACAAGCATTAGGCGGATTATCGCGGTTAACATTTCAATTGGATACAGCCGAATTGCCTCATGAAGAACTTAAAAAAACAATTGAAATCATAGGAACTCAGGTTAAACCTTTGTTGGTTGATAAATAAAAAAAGTCCCGTGTAACACGGGACATTGGATGTTTTAATATGAAGTTTTAAATCAGGATTTGATTTCCCATCCTTTTCTGTACGGACGAGAAACAAACTGATTGGCATCTTCGAAGTTGGTAATCTTCATGGCGTTTCCATCCCACAACAATTTTTTGCGGCCGTAGAAATCAAATCCATTCCTACCTGCAGCTCCTTTGATTTCTTTGCGGAGCATATAACTTCTGATTGCCAGGTTCCCCATTAATACGGTTTCTGTAAGCGGACCTGAATAATCAAAAGAAGAAGTCAGGTCTTTGTGCTGCTTACTGTTGAAACCGGCTTTGCAAGCTTCCGTCCACGAAATCTGATGTCCGAATTCTGGCAATGGTTTTGGCCCATTTGGATCAGGAGCAGTAACAGGCATTTCCATTTTATCTCCGTTATTGAAATAAATTTTAGGTCTGTTGCCATACATGTCAATCACCATCAATCCTTTGGTTCCGTGGAGATATACGCCATTTGCGCCACCACCGTCTGTGCTCAATGGTTCGTTCGCAGGAAGTTGGTCGGGGTGAAAAGGTCTAAGACCACCATCCATCCAAACCATTTTCATGGGTATTTTATTTTTTTTGGTAGCAGGGAATTTAATTTCCACCAATGCGGAAGGAGGACATCCTTCGGGGATCCACTCTGGAGTCCAGTCTTTGATGAAGACTTGTCCAACACTGCATTCTACTTCGGTTGGATACCCCAAGCCTAAAATGCGGAAAGCAGAATCGATGGTATGACAACCGATATCTCCCAAAGCACCTGTTCCAAAATTCCACCAACCTCTCCATTTGAAGGGATGATATAAAGGATTGTAGTCTACATATTCAGCAGGGCCCAACCATACATCCCAATCGGCTGCAGACATCGAAGCAGGTAATGTGGGCTTATCGGTAGGAACAGGGATACCTTGTGGCCATACCGGTCTGTTTGTCCAAATTTCTACTTTGTTTACATCGCCAATCATTCCTTTATCGAACCACTCCATAGCTACTTTCTGGGCAGGGTTTGAAGCACCCTGGTTTCCCATCTGTGTTACTACTTTGTATTTGCGTGCAGCTTGTGTAAGCATTCTTGCTTCGGCAATGTTATGGGTGAGCGGCTTTTGAACATAGACATGCTTGCCCATTTGCATGCAAGCCATGGCTGCGTATGCATGGAAATGATCCGGAGTTGAAATGGTTACAGCATCGATGTCTTTTCCAGATTGCTCCAGCATCACGCGGAAATCGCGGTATTTCTTTGCATTTGGAAATTTTTCGATAGCTGGTTTGCAACGATCCCAATCGACATCTGTAAATGCAACCACATTATTTACACCGTTGTTCCAGGAATTGAAAAGATCTGATTGACCTTTTCCTCCTGCACCAATGGCTGCAATATTTAATTTATCGCTTGGTGCCGTATATCCTTTTCCAATTACATGTCGGGGTACAATAAAAAATCCAGCAGCAGCAACTGAACTTTGTTGAAGAAAACGTCTTCTGTTGTTTTGTTTTGGCATGGCAAATCGATTTATTGTTGTTGGATGATGAATTTATGCAAAAATTGCGATCCCTCTTGATGATACGGCGACAAAAATGGGGTAAATTCAAAAAATATATCTGCCTGCCATGATAAAATCAACTCTTTTTCTTTTTCTGACGCTTGTTTTGATTGGGGCGTCTACTTCTGCGCAATCTATTCATCCTGATTTATTGAAAAAGGGTTGGCCTGCTTCTTGGATCAGTTGTCCGGAAGCTCCCCAGCGTGATTATGGAGTTTATCATTTTCGAAAACAATTCAAGATCGATACGCTGAAAAAAAACTTTATAGTTCATGTTTCAGCGGATAACCGATATCGTCTTTTTGTGAATGGAACGGCAGTATGCAGTGGACCTGCCAGAGGCGATTTGTACAATTGGTATTTTGAAACCATCGACATTGCTCCTTACTTGAAGGAAGGTCAGAATACAGTTGCTGCCCTGGTTTGGAATATGGGAG
>JBEDAP010000208.1:0-6166 GCA_041177705.1 Bacteroidota bacterium | reverse complement strand
GTTGAAGATGAAACACTTGATGAACAGGTTCCGCATATGATGCTCCAGACCTTGGTCGAGAATGCCATCAAACACGGAATCAGTCGCTCAATTGATCTGGGTACTATTTCTATTTCTGCTTCGGAAATTGATAATACACTTATTCTTAAGGTGTCTAATACAGGTACGTTGGATGAAACCAGGCTTCAAGAAGGATTTGGACTCACCAGCTCTGCCAACCGATTGCAGTTATTATTTGGGCCGAGAGCAAAGTTTACTATTGTGCAGTCAAGTCCCAATTGGGTTGAAGCACAAATACAGATTCAAAAAGAAATTAACGTGCAATGAAAAAAAATGCATTGATCATAGATGATGAACGACTAGCCCGGATGGAGCTAAGGAAATTGTTGGGAGATCACGAAGATATAGAAGTGATTGGAGAAGCATCGAACGTTGATGAAGCGATCAAGTTGATTCAAGAACTGAATCCAGATCTCATTTTTTTGGATGTTCAGATGCCTGCAAAGACGGGATTTGATTTGTTGGAGGAATTGGAAAAAACTCCTCCAGTAATATTCACGACTGCACATAACGAATATGCAATTCGTGCCTTTGAAGTAAATGCATTGGATTATCTGTTGAAGCCGATTGATCCCAAGCGTCTTTCCGATGCCATACAAAAATTATTTCTGGCTGATGATAAAGAACACTTTGATCAAGAGTCTAAATCTGAATGGAGGAATTCTCTATCCGAATCAGATCAGGTTTTTGTGAAAGACGGTGAAAAATGCTGGTTTGTTAAACTATCGGAAATCCGACTCTTTGAATCGGTTGGTAATTATGCGAGGGTATTTTTTGGGAACAACAAACCGCTTATACTTAAATCATTGAATGCACTTGAGGAGCGTTTGGATCATAAATTATTTTTCCGTGCCAACCGAAAGCATATTGTAAACCTCCGGATGATTGAAAAAGTGGAACCCTTTTTCAATGGGGGCCTGCTTCTCGAGATCCGAGGGGGTGAGAAAATTGAAGTATCCAGGCGCCAGGCTGTTCGTTTCAAAGAAATGATGAGTTTGTAAGTAAGATCTCCATTTGCAGCATAAAATCGTCTTATTTTTGCTGAAACATTAAGACTTGATTGCGATTGACCATGTTCTCTTGAGTGATGAAATTGCCGAAGCGCAATTCGTGTGTAATCTTTCTAAATGCAAGGGCGGATGCTGTGAAGACGGAGATGCAGGCGCACCTCTAACAGAGCAGGAATTGGATGAAGTAAACAAATCGTATCCGGTTGTAAAATCCTTGATGAATGCAGATGGCATAGCGGAAGTTGAAAAAAACGGACTCTATCGATACGACAAAGAGTTTGGATGGGTTACGCCTACCGTTGATAACAAAATTTGTGCCTACGGAATTCGGGATGACGCTGGAATAATCAAATGTGTTTTTGAAGAAGCACATCGAGAGAAAAAAATCAAATGGAAAAAGCCTATTTCCTGTCATTTATACCCCATTAAACAATCTCAATCAAAATCTTCGAATCAGGAATATTTAAATTACGAACCAAGAAAAGACATGTGTGCTCCGGCCTGTGCATTGGGTAAAGAGCTGAAACTTCCCGTTTATGTTTTTTTAAAAGAAGCTTTGGTACGTGCATACGGAAACGATTTTTACAATGCACTTGATAAAATATCAAAAACTTATTTTCGGAAGAAGAAATCTAATAATAAATAGAAAATGTCTCAGGAATCATCCGTCTTTAAAACCAAAAGCACCCTCAAGTCGGCCGACCTCATACACCGGAAGACAATAAATTATAATATCGGAAAATACAATGCCGTTGTTCCTCTCGGAAAGAAACAATTTTCCAATTTGGATTTTGCCAGGGAGAAAGCCAAAAGCATCAAATGGAAAAGCATTGAATCCTTAGACGTTTATTTGGAAAAATTTGAAAAGAACTTTATTCAGCGGGGTGGCAAAGTAATTTGGGCTGAAAATGCACAGCAAGCTTGTGATGCCATTTTAAAAATCTGTCGCGAGAAGAATTGCAAGCGCCTTGTGAAGAGTAAGAGTATGGTTACTGAAGAAATTCACTTGAATGATTTTCTTGAATCCAACCATATAGAAAGTGTTGAGACAGATTTGGGTGAATATATTCAGCAATTGGATCAAGAGCCTCCATATCATATTGTCACTCCAGCCATGCATAAAAGCAAAGAGGATGTAGCACGTGTTTTTCACGAACACTTGAATACTCCTTTGGATTTAACACCGGAGCAAATGACACTGGTAGCGAGGGAAAAATTAAGAGAGAAGTACATCAGTGCAGAAGTGGGTGTCACCGGAGCAAACTTTATCATCGCTGATACAGGCAGCATTGCTGTTACTGAAAATGAGGGGAATGCCCGCCTTAGCGCATCCTGGCCCAAAACGCATATTGTTGTCACAGGTATAGAAAAAGTTATTCCTCAGCTTACCGACCTATCCTTATTTTGGCCTTTGTTATCTACTTACGGAACAGGTCAACAACTTACCGTATACAATTCCATTATCAATGGACCCAAGCAACAAGCTGAGGAGGATGGACCTGAAGAAATGTATGTGATTTTACTGGATAATGGAAGGACGCAGTTGATGCAGGATCCTGTAGCTAGAGAAAGTCTTTTTTGCATTCGTTGTGGAGCTTGTCTCAATGCATGCCCCGTTTATAAAAATATAGGTGGCCATAGTTACGATACAACGTATAGCGGACCTATTGGAAGTGTGATTACTCCCAATCTTAAAGATATTTCTGAATGGAAGCATTTGAGTCATGCTTCTTCTTTGTGCGGTAATTGTACCGAAGTATGTGCTGTTAAAATAAATCTTCACGAATTACTACTTCACAATCGAAGAAAAGCAGTTCGTTCAGGAAATGGTGAATTGTTGGAGAAGGTTGCTTGGGCTGCTTGGCAACAAGCCATGTTGCATCGACCGATTTTAAATCTAGGGAAAAGAAAAATAAAAAATTGGGTTGTGAATCGTTTGCTCAAAGGGTGGACAACCTATCGCGATGATCTTCAGTTTCCAGAGAAATCTTTCAATCAGTTGTGGCGGGAGCGGCAGTCTGTTTCTGAAAATTAATTTTTCTTCTGAAACTGTTGTTTACCAAGTAAACACCCCACAATGTAATTCCTGCGCCACTTACTACAAATAGAGTCATCCGCTCTTGCATGAGAACAGTTCCTAAAATTAGAGCAACAATGGGATTGATGTAAGCATGCACCGATACAAGCGTTGCTGGCAGTCGCTTGAGCGCATAGATATATGCTCCAAAGGCTAAGACAGATCCAACAATTACCAAGTATCCGATGGAAAGCCATGCATTCAATGGCACTTGATCGTATCGAACAAAATTACCAGTGCCGTAAGCAAATAGATTTAATAAAACCCCACTTGTAAACATTTGCCAACCTAGAGAAAAATAGGGATTCATTTTTTCGGCATGTTTTACAGTGAGTAGCGTAGCCAAGGCCCAGGTAATGCTAGAGATAAGACCGTATACAATGCCCAAATAAAAGTTTGTTTTTTGTATTTCTTCAAAGAAGTCATAAAAAGCCAAAACCACTCCAATAAATCCCATAGCAATTCCAAGGATGGTCTGTTTTTTGAACTGAATGTGTTTGAACATCATCAGGCTGAATAATACCACCCATATGGGAGCTATCGCACCTACTACGGAGCCTAGTCCGCTCGGTAGATAAACAACCGACAGCACACTCAATCCATTGCTTAACACAAACATGAGGATAGCCATCCAAATAATTTGTGGAATTTGTTTGGCTTTGGGCCATTGTTTTTGAAATAGACCAAAATACAAAACATAACAACCGCCCCCGATCAAATGCCTTAGTCCGGATAGCTGCAATGCAGGCATGTGCATCACGCCTACTTTCGATGCAACCCAGGTGGTACCCCATAAAATGCAAACCAGGGAGAGGGCGAAGAGAGCTTTTTGTCTATTTTTTTTCCTGCTGATCGAACTGGGTCTGGTCATCTCAAGCGTTTGTCAGTGGCGGAAATGCCTTTGACCTGTAATCACCATAACCAATCCTTCTTTCTGACAGTATTCAATTGAATCTTTGTCGCGTATAGAACCTCCAGGCTGAATAAATGAAGTAATGCCCTCTGCATGTGCCATTTTAACGCAGTCGTCGAATGGGAAAAAGGCATCACTTGCTAAAACAGCCCCTTTCAAAGTAAAATCGAATTGCTTGGCCTTTTCAATGGCATGTCTGAGTGAATCAATTCTCGAAGTTTGCCCACAACCTTTTCCAATCAGTTGTTTATCTTTTGCCAATGCAATGGCATTTGATTTGAGGTGTTTGCATACTTTATTGGCAAATTCTAAATCACTTTTTTCTGTTTCTGTGGAAGGCTTGGCACCTGCCTCTTCCCATTTGATTACATTTCCTGCATCGTGTTCTTGCGTAAGAACTCCATTTAGGATGGATTTGAATTGAGAAGTGCTAGAAAGAGTTGCTTTTTGCTTCAGCAGAATTCTATTCTTTTTGGTTTTCAGAATTTCCAAGGCGTCTTCATCGTATGCCGGTGAAATGAGTACTTCAAAGAATATTTCATTGATGAGTTCTGCTGTCTCTTTGTCAATTTTTCCGTTAGAAATCAAAACTCCTCCAAATGCACTTTCGGGATCTCCCTGCAATGCTGATTTCCAGGCCAAAGAGGTGGAGTTTCTGGAGGCTATGCCACATACATTGGTATGCTTGATGATGGCAAACGTAATATCTTTTTCATTATTGAATTCTTGCATTAAATGCATGCAAGCATCTACGTCTACCAGATTGTTGTAGGAAAGTTCTTTTCCATGAAGCTGTTCAAACAGGGCATCAATATCTCCGAAGTACATACCTTTTTGATGTGGATTTTCTCCATATCGAAGTCCGTGCGGATTTCCTTCGTAGTGTAAGAATTGGTTTTGATGATCCCCATTGAAATATTTGGCTATTGCAAAATCGTATTGAGCAACGACGTTGAAGGCTTTTGTTGCAAACGATTTTCGTTGTTCTAAAGTTGTAGAACAATTTTGTTCGTTTAAGATCTGGATTGCTTCTGCATAATCAGTTTTAGAGGCGATGACAAACAGATCAGCATGGTTTTTGGCTGCTGCTCTGATCATCGAAGGTCCACCGATATCAATTTTTTCTATGATGAGAGATTCTTCTTTTGTGTTGGCAACTGTTTCTTCGAAAGGGTAGAGGTCAACCACCACCATATCGATTTCAGGGATTTCATACTCTTTCATTTCCTGAATGTCCTGTGGAACGGATCTTCTCCCTAAAATGCCACCAAAAATTTTAGGATGAAGCGTTTTTACTCGACCCCCTAAAATGGAAGGGTATTCCGTTACCTCTTCAGCAGGAACACATTCCAGTCCTAGTTTTTCAATAAATGTTTGGGTGCCTCCCGTGGAGTAAATAACCACGCCATTTTCATGCAGTAATCTAACGAGAGGCTCCAGTCCATCTTTATAAAAAACAGAAATGAGAGCAGAACGAATTTTCTTTTGCATATCCATGTATTAACGTCTTGGAAAGGGGTGGCAGTCGAAGCTGATAAAGCCTTTCTCTGGTGTTGAATAGAGTTGCAAATCTACTTGTTGTGCATGGCTTTGCCATTCCTTAATTTTCCACACTTTGTTTGATCCATCCGCAATCCAAACGGGGGTCTGAAACCACTCTTGAATTTCTTCAAACCTCAAATTTGTACCATGGCGTATAAGGTCGAATGGCTGGGCCAAACGGCAATTCTTCTGGAGGGAATCCAGATGTAAAATTTGGGTTGAAGTGGGCAGAAATCGTTCTTTCCAATGGATAATCCCCAGTTCTTTACCGGTATTTTCTTGGATCTTTCTGATGGCACGATCATTGAAAAACTTGTTTTTTTCAAGAATGAACTCACCATATTTCCCATGCTGATGAATCAGGATACTGGTATGTGCCTTTTGCAAAATGTAAAGTTTCTGAATTTCTTTCACTCTCAATTCTTGCCAGTAGATATCCCATAGTAAAATGATTCCCCAAATCCAGTAGGAGTAAAAAAATGGCTTCAAGGATTTCGATTTTTTGAATAGCAAGATCAATACGATACCTAGGATCAAACAGGTTGTTACCTTCCAAGTGTACAA
>JBEDAP010000207.1:0-2777 GCA_041177705.1 Bacteroidota bacterium | reverse complement strand
CATTCAGATACTGCAATTCATTCCAATCAAGTCGCTATTGTAGAAGGTAGCCAAAAATGGCCTTACCAGGAACTTGATGATGCAGTGCTTTCCATGACACATGCATTACTAAATAAATCCGAAGATTATAAAGGGAAATGCATAGCCTATATGGTAAATCCGGGATTTGAATATGTTCAAACTCAAAAAAGTATTTGGAAATCAGGAGCAATCGCGGTTCCATTATGCCTTTCTCATCCGCTACCCTCTCTTCAATATGTTCTAGAAGACACACAAGCCAAATTAATCATTGTGTCACCTCAGTATCAGACCATTTTAGATGAGTACTGCAAAGCCAACAACATAGTTCTCTGGGTACTTGGAGAATCACAAAATACTACTCCAGCAACGCTACCAACGGTAGATGCAGATGACCCCGCACTTATTCTCTATACCAGCGGAACTACCAGTAAACCCAAAGGGGTTGTTCTCACTCATGGGAATCTAAATGCACAAATGAATAAGTTGATTCAAGCCTGGGAATGGAAATCATCAGATCATACACTCTGTGTTTTACCCCTTCACCATGTGCATGGTATAGTAAACGTTGTTGGCTGCTCTTTGCAAGCAGGTGCTACCTGTGAATTTCTATCTGAATTTTCTGCTGAAAAAACAATGGATTTATTCCTAAAGGGGAACATCAATGTGTTCATGGCTGTTCCCACCATCTACCATAAATTAATCGCATATTGGCAAACGCTTTCAGAAAGTAAAAAACAAGAACTCAGAATAACCATGGAAAAATTCAGGCTCATGGTATGTGGATCAGCTGCACTTCCTGCAACCATCATGAACAAATGGAAAGAAATCAGTGGACATACATTATTGGAGCGCTACGGCATGACTGAAATCGGAATGGGAATTAGCAACCCTTACCGTGGCGATCGAAAAACTGGATTTGTAGGTCAGCCTTTACCAGGCGTTTCCATTCGATTAGTTGATGAAAAGTTTGATAACGTTCCCGAAGGTGAATCGGGAGAGATCTTGGTAAAAGGAGATAATGTGTTTAAAGCCTATTGGAATAAACCCGATGAAACCTCAAAAGCATTTACGTCCGATGGATGGTTTAAAACCGGCGATGTAGCAGTTGTAGAAAATGGATACTACAAAATCATTGGAAGAAATTCAGTTGATATCATCAAGTCCGGTGGTTATAAATTATCGGCACTTGAAATAGAAGAAATAATTAGAACGCACCCAGAAATAAAAGATTGTGCAGTACTCGGCATTCCGGATGAAGAATGGGGTGAGCAAGTAGTGCTAGTCTATGCGAGTGAAAAAGAGCTTGATGTTCAACATTTAAAAACTTGGCTAAAGACTCTACTGCCTGCATACAAAATACCAAAGCAATACAAGTGGCTAAAAGAACTGCCTAGAAATGCAATGGGTAAAGTGGTGAAACCAGAATTAAAAAAATACTTCAACTGAATCAATCATGAAAATATACGGCGTAGCCATACTTTCTTTTTGCTATTTAGCGGGACAAATTTTAGGAGACCTATTGGGACTTGGATTTGCTTTTGAAGGCAATATTGGTGGAGTTGCATTTGGTATGTTGTTTTTGATCTTGGTTGGAGATCATTTTAAAAGCAAAGGCTATTTAGACCAAGAAGCAGAATCAGGAATCTTGTTCTGGAGCAACATGTACATTCCGGTGGTGGTAGCCATGTCTTCAATACAAAACGTGAAAGTGGCTATAGGAAGCGGATTTACAGCAGTCCTGGTAGGCATTGTATCCACCTTATTCTGCTTCACCCTTATCCCCCTGATTTCCAAATTGCATAAACAAGAAGAAAAAAGCATGTGATGGAAAAAATTGTTGAAGGCTTAATCAAGAACAACCTGATCGTTGCTTTTCTAACGGTAGGCATCGTAATGTATATTTCGTTTTGGATTTCCAAAATTGGAACTAGAGGTAAAATCCCAGGAGCAGCAATTGCAATTACAATTGGATTAGTGCTTGCATACTTTGGTGGTGAAAAAGGCATTGCCAGTCTTTCGTTGTTCTCTGGGATGGCCGTACTGGGGGGAAACATGCTACGTGATTTTTCTATTGTTTCTACGGCAATGGGAGCCAGCATCACTCAAATAAAAAAAGCGGGATGGATAGGCTTTCTGTCTTTACTCATCGGAATCAGTGCTGCTTTCTTTTCCGGTGCTATTCTTGCCTATCTCATGGGATATAACGACATTAAATCAATCGTAACCATAGGTGCTGGAGCATGTACCTTTATTGTTGGACCGGTTACTGGAAATGCTATTGGTGCAGATTCGGATGTAATTGCCATCAGCATTGCCATTGGAGTTGTTAAATCGGTATTGGTGACATTGCTAACACCAATCATTGCAAAAAAAATTGGTCTCAACAACCCAACAACAGCTATGGTATACGGAGGTATTATTGGAACAACAAGCGGAGTAGCGGCAGGACTAGCAGCTACAGATCCCAAATTGGTTCCCTACGGTGCATTAACGGCTACATTCTATACTGGATTGGCCTGCTTGTTATGCCCTTCAGTACTTTTCTATATAATTAAAATAGTATTCTAACAGTTGAATCTCTTTTATAAAGTATCTATAATCTAATTTTTACAAGTGCATACCTCGTCAATGCAGGTACCCCATCATCAGACACCTCTGCAACAACATGATATTCGTTTCCCATTTTTGCATCTTTCGGAATCTGGATTTTTGTTTCAGCAGAAGTTGGATTTAAAATGGCAAGAGTGGTTTCGCCT
>JBEDAP010000206.1:0-3418 GCA_041177705.1 Bacteroidota bacterium | reverse complement strand
CCCACCAAAGTTTTGCTCTCCAATATGAATAATGCCGTTTAAAAAAGTACCATTGGTAAGTACCACAGATTTAGCCTCAATTTCATTTCCCATCCCAGTTATCACCCCTCGAACCCTTCCCTCTTTAACCAACAAACCCTTGACCATATCCTGATAAAATTCAAGATTGGGGGTATTCTCCAATAGCTCCCTCCAACGCTGAGAAAACAACATGCGATCGCTTTGAGCTCTGGGACTCCACATAGCCGGACCTTTTGAACGGTTCAACATCCTGAACTGAATCATGGTCTGGTCGGTAACAATTCCTGAGTACCCCCCCAACGCATCTATCTCTCTAACAATCTGGCCTTTTGCAATACCACCCATTGCTGGATTGCAACTCATTTGGGCGATTGTCTGCAAATTCATGGTAACCAACAAGGTTCTACTCCCCATATTGGCTGCCGCAGCTGCCGCCTCACAGCCGGCATGACCAGCACCCACAACAATCACATCGTAGCTTGGAAACATGGTGCAAAAATACGATAGAGTTTTGGGTTTTGAGGGAGTTATGGGTTATGGTTTGTATTTTGGACTGTTCCCTTGTATTTAACTATTCCCTTGCCAAATGTTCCACGTGGAACATCAGTTGCAACCAAGAATTTGAACCAGTACAATTCTCTGCTCTTTTTGATGCGGCTTGATTGAAACGCCCATGGCCACATGGTTTGGATTTAAAATATTTTTACGGTGTCCTGGATTTTCAAGTCCAATGTCCAGCAATAGCATGATCAGCGCCAGCAATCCATCGTTTTTCCCAGTGTAAATGTTCTCAGAAGCACACTTTCTGAAACCAAACGATTGAATTCGGGCAGAAAAACCTCGGCCATCAGATGAATTGTGCGAAATTTTATTGCTTCCGCTCAAATCTAAAGCATGTTCAATGGCTACTTCCCTTAAAACAGGTTGAAACGAAAACAGAGCTGAGCTTCCAATCCCCCTTAAATCACTTTTCAAAGATTCAGCTTCTTTTCCATTAACCTCCGGAAAAGTTGCGGTGAATGGAATTATTATTTCTTTTAAAAATCGATCTGGGTTTTTTCGTAGAAAACAAGACCAATAAAAAAACTGCTTTTCCTGTTCGGTAAATGGTTTTCTACTTAACTCCCGTTCCACATGTTTGAGTATGGATGAATCTACAGGTACTTGTGGAGTAAAATTCTTATCCTCCAATTTAAAATAGGCTTGAGATCGAGCAAATAATGGACAGAGTACCAAAAAAATCCAAATATGTTTCACGTGGAACATTATTTGAGTCCAAAATATCTGTTCAAAAGCTTGTTTTCTTCTTTTCTCATGATGAGTTGCTGCGACTTAGTCTTATCACTATATCCGACTAGATGTAAAAAACCATGAAAAATCACTCGGTGTAATTCAGTCTTTATCGTTGATTGATGAGTAATTGCATTTTCTTTTACCCGATCGACACTTATGTAAATTTCGGCCTGCAGAGGAGCTTTTTTATTCTTAGAAAGATCAAACGTGATGATATCGGTATAATAGTCGTGGTTCAAAAAGGACTTATTAATAGAGAGAAGATATGAATCGCTGCAAAAAATTACATTGATGCTATCTACGACTTTTTGGTTCTCGCAAAGAACCTTAATCAAGAAGCTTCTAAGCTTATTTCGTTCTTTGATTGCAGGAGCAGGCGACTCAAAAAAAAACTGAATGGGTTTCATATAGATCGAGAATAAAAGTACAAGAATTCCACTGAAGGGGAGTAGCTTTGCGGCTTCAAGACAGGGATTTATGGAGAAACGACTTTCTACACTTGAAGCTGGACAAAAAGGTACCATAGTTTCTATCGTTGACGATGAACTGGTATTGAAATTGATGGAGATGGGATTTATACCAGGCGAGGATGTTGTAGTTGAGCAAATAGCTCCTTTGGGAGATCCCATATCGGTTATGATTGCAGGATATCAAGTCAGCCTTCGAATCAGCGAAGCCGAAGCAGTTGTAGTAGAAAATATTTCATAATTATTTGATTGTCAATATTTTATGAAAATTGGTTTGTATTTTGGCTCATTCAACCCGATTCACAATGGCCATTTGATTATTGCTAATTACTTTTTACACCATACAGATTTAGACAAAGTATGGTTTGTGGTTTCGCCACAAAATCCTTTCAAGCAAGATTCCAGTTTATTGAATGAATATCACAGACTCTATTTAGTGCAGAAAGCAATCGAAGGAGAAAATAATTTGAAAGCCAGTGATATTGAATTTGGATTGCCACGTCCTTCTTACACGATCGATACACTTACTTATTTAGATGAAAAATTTCCGCAATATGAGTTTTGCGTAATCATGGGATCCGATAGTTTTCAAAATTTAGATAAGTGGAAAAACGGAGATATCATTCGAAAGAATTACAACCTCTATGTCTATGAGAGAAGGGGATTTTCGGTTGATATTAAAAATACCGAGACCAATATCGTAATGCTTAAAGTTCCTTTGCTTGATATATCTGCTTCCTTGATTCGGAAAATGATTAAAGAAGATAAATCCATTCGTTTCTTGGTACCCGACAGTGTAAATGAAGAAATCTTAAAAGCGGGTTATTATAAATAATGTACCGCATAGCCTAGAAGCAAACAGAAGGCTACAACAAAAGGTGCAGAAATTCTCGTGAAAGTCAAAAGGCTAAACGTACCAAGCCATACAAAAAAGAAAATGAAAGCATCCAAGTTGAATTGACTTAAAATAGGGATACTTACATCTTTTGTTAAATAAACAAGACTGGCAAACATGATTCCAACTACTGCCGCATTGATACCAGACATGATTTTTTGTAGAAAAAAATAACGGTGTAAGTTCTCCCAGAGTGGATAAAAAAATATCACCAATAAAAAACTGGGAAGAAAAATTCCAATAGTAGCCAAAACACTTCCCAAGATTTGAAAAGCAGTTCCCCGATCACTCATAGCTATTCCTCCTACATAACTGGAAATAGAGAATGCAGGACCAGGAATCGCTCGAACCAAACCCGCTCCTGTTAAAAAGGTTTGCTTTTCAATCTTAATAGCATTTTGATTGGTATTTAGCATTCGATTGGTAGTGGGACGAACAGCGTATTGTTCGTACATAACTGGAATTAGAACATCTGCTCCTCCAAAAACAAAACTCCCAAATCGATACATGTTTTCAAATAAATTGTATGGGGTTCGATTGGACCAATTGTTTTTCCGCGCGGTTTCTGAAAGGGTGGCAGCACCCAGAAAAAAGAAAAGAAAGAGTACAAAAGGGAGCCAATAAGGTTTTCTTTTTTTCCATTGTTGATTTTCTTCTTCCTGTTGATCTACAATCGTTCCAATAATACCTCCCAAAATCAATGCGGCAGGAAAGACCCAGGGTGTTTTGAAAAAAGAATAGG
>JBEDAP010000205.1:0-7085 GCA_041177705.1 Bacteroidota bacterium | reverse complement strand
TTATTTTATACACACGCTGAAGTGGAGCATGGTTAAAAGCGGAATTGTAACAGGAAGTATAGTTATTGCTATCGCCTTGGTTTCCTTGTATTTCACAGAAGAAACATTCCATAAAGACTTGGATTTTGTGGAGGAGGATTAGAATAAGTTTTGAGTTGTAGGTTTTGGGTTGTGGGTTGAATCACCACTCAAAACCCAAAACTCACAACCCACAACTCATAACACTTCATTCATCGACCTCACAGCCGCAGCGCTTTTTTCAAACGCTTCTTTTTCTGAGGCTGTTAAATCCAACGGAAGAATCTTTTCCCAGCCGTTCTTGCCGATGACTACGGGAACACCCAAACAAATATCTTTTTGTCCGTACTCTCCATCCAATGACACGCAGCATGTGAAGAGTTTCTTCTCGTCTCGGAGAATGCTTTTCACCAATGCTGCTCCTGCAGCACCAGGTGCATACCAAGCAGAGGTGCCGATTAATTTGGTCAACGTTGCGCCACCGACCATGGTATCAGCAACGATTTTTTGTTGCTGTTCTTCAGATAAAAATTCTGTAACGGGGATGCTGTTCCAAGTGGCTTTGCTGATCAAAGGAATCATGGTGGTATCCCCATGACCGCCAATAACGATTGCATTCAAATCACTGGCACTGCAACCCAAATGTTGTGTGAGTTGATATTTAAAGCGACTGCTATCCAAGGTTCCACCCATTCCGATGATTCTGTGCTTAGGTAATCCTGTAGATTTTAAAGCTAAATATGTCATGGTGTCCATCGGATTGCTGATCACGATGATAATGGTGTTGGGTGAGTATTTCAACACATTTTCACATACTCCTTTTACGATTCCGGCATTGGTTCCAATCAATTCTTCTCTGGTCATACCTGGCTTACGGGGAATGCCGGATGTTATCACAACTACTTCGCTGTTAGCCGTTTTGGAATAATCATTGGTTGAACCTGTAATGATGGTATCAAATCCCAATAAGGCAGCAGTTTGCTGCATATCCTGGGCTTTACCTTCTGCAAGTCCTTCTTTGATGTCTAATAAAACAAGTTCTGTGCATACACCTGCGCGTGCAATATTGTCGGCGCATGTTGCACCAACCGCTCCAGCTCCAATTACCGTTACTTTCATTTTTATGGATTTTTTGGTTGAATGATTTTATTGCCCGCAAAGGTATGATGGATTTTCTCAATTTGGTTTACCTTTGCCGCCTTAAAACACAGTCATGGCAAATACATCGGACATCTCAAGAGGTATGATCATCAAGTTGGAGGGTAGCTTATATACCATCATCGAATTTGGGGAAAATAAAACTGCCCGCGCAGCTGCCAAGGTTTGGGCTAAGCTGAAAGGGGTTGACAATAATCGTTCTATTGAAAAGACCTGGAACAGTGGAGACACCATTTTCCCGGTACGTGTGGAGCGCAAAAGCTACCAGTACCTATATAAGGACGATACCGGTTATAATTTCATGGACAATGAAACCTTTGAACAAATTGCAGTGGCCGAAAACCTGGTGGACGCTCCTCAGTTTTTGACCGAGGGACAGGAAGTTTCCGTGTTGATTAATACAGAAACAGAATCGCCCATGAGCGTGGAACTTCCAGATAAAGTGGTTTCCAAAGTGACGTATTCAGAGCCCGGACTAAGAGGGGATACAGCTACCAGAACCTTGAAGCCTGCTACGGTTGAAACCGGAGCTACCGTTATGGTTCCTTTGTTTGTAAACGAAGGCGATGTTATCCGAATCAATACCAAAACCGGTGAATATATCGAAAGAGTGAAAGATTGATTTTTTACGATTTTTAGTGATTTTTTAATCATTTTGCCCCGATTTTGATAAAAATCGGGGCTTTTTTGTGCAAAAACGAGTAAAATTTAATTTGGCCAACATTCATTTTTGCCCCACCTTTACCGCCCAAACCATTAAAAAAAATTTAAATCATGGATCTGAAGCAAATACAGGACCTGGTTAAGATGGTCAACAAGTCCAATATCAGCGAACTTTCTATCGAAGAGAAAGACATCAAAATTACCATCAAGCAAAAAGAGGATAAGTATGTGACTGCAGCCCCGGTTCAGGCAGTTCAAGCTCTTCCGGTTGCTTCTTCCCCTGTTCATCAGGCTGCTGCACCGGCTGCTCCTGCCGCCAAAGCAGAAGATAAAGTGGCCGACAACCTAATTACCATCAAAAGTCCCATGATCGGGACATTCTACAGAAAGCCTGGTCCTGATAAACCCAACTTCGTTGAAGAAGGAGATGAGGTGAGAGCAGGAAAAGTAGTTTGCATCATCGAGGCCATGAAACTTTTCAATGAAATTGAAAGTGAAATCAATGGCAGGGTGGTGAAAATTTTAGTTCAGGATTCTACTCCGGTTGAATACGATCAGCCTTTGTTCTTGGTTGAACCTGCCTAATGGGGTTCGCTTCTCTTTTTATTCATTTAAATCTGAGGCATGACTAAAGATTCTAAAACGAACTTTACGAAGATATTAATTGCAAACAGAGGTGAAATTGCCCTGCGTGTAATCAGAACTTGCAGGGAGATGGGAATCAAAACGGTGGCTGTCTATTCAACGGCCGACAAAGACAGTTTGCATGTGAAGTTTGCGGATGAAGCTGTTTGTATAGGTCGACCTGCAAGTACAGATTCCTATCTCAATATTCCCCACCTGATGGCGGCGATGGAAATCACCAATGCAGATGCAGTTCATCCGGGATACGGTTTCTTGGCCGAGAATGCCAGGTTTGCTGAAATTTGCGGAGAGCATGGCGTGAAGTTCATTGGTCCCACCCCCGATCAGATCAGAGCGATGGGCGATAAAATCACGGCTAAAGAAACCATGATTAAAGCCGGTGTGCCTGTTGTTCCTGGAAGTGGTGGATTGTTGGAAAGTGTAGAAGAAGCAAAGTCTATTGCGAAGGAAATCGGATATCCTGTTATTCTCAAAGCAACAGCCGGTGGCGGTGGAAAAGGAATGCGTGTAGTTTGGGAAGAATCAGAAATTGAAAAAGCATACAATACGGCCAAGACAGAAGCATTGGCTTCGTTCAAGAACGATGGCGTTTACATGGAGAAATTTGTAGAGGAGCCTCGCCATATTGAAATTCAAGTGGCCGGTGATCGGTATGGAAAAGTCTGCCACATGAGTGAAAGAGATTGTTCCATTCAGCGCAGGCACCAAAAGTTGGTTGAAGAATCACCTTCGCCATTTATGACGGATGAGTTGCGCGAACGGATGGGAGCAGCAGCGGTGAAAGCGGCACAAGCCATCAACTATGAAAGTGTAGGAACAATTGAATTCTTAGTTGATAAGCACAGGAATTTTTATTTCATGGAAATGAATACCCGTATTCAAGTGGAGCATTGTGTTACAGAAGAAGTAACGAATTTCGACTTGATCAAAGAGCAAATCAAAATTGCTGCGGGAGAACCGATTTCCGGCAAGCATTATCATCCGGAAATGCATGCCATTGAGTGCAGAATCAATGCGGAAGATCCCTACAACGATTTCAGACCAAGTCCGGGTAAAATCACTGTATTGCATCAACCCGGTGGACATGGAATTCGAATTGACTCGCATGTTTATGCTGGGTATGTGATCCCGCCCTATTATGATTCGATGATTGCAAAAATCATTGCTGTTGCTCGTACGCGCAAAGAAGCCATTGATACGATGAGTCGCGCATTGAGTGAGTATGTAATCGAAGGTGTGAAGACAACCATTCCATTTCATCAGCAATTGATGAAGAATGAAAGTTTCATCAGCGGGAACTTCACCACCAAGTTTCTCGATACATTTAAAATGCAGTAAAAAAATCAACGCATAAAAAAGGCCTCGCAAATGCGGGGCCTTTTCAATTATCCAACTTATAAGAGGGTTAGCGTAAGAATAGGATTTCTCTGTACTTTGGAAGTTCCCACTCTGAATCATCCACCAACAATTCAAGTTTGTCAACGGAATAGCGGATCTCATCAAAGAACGGCTTAACCTTATCACAGTATGCGATGGCTTTTGCTCTTGTATCGCTGAGTGCATTAGCAGCCTTGCGGGCTTCCGTCATTTCTTCTGCGAGTACCTGAACTTTATTGATGTGCTCAGAAATTTCATTCAATACATTCAATTGAGCTTTGTAGCCTTCTGGCTTAACTCCAACATCTTTCAAACCTTTGATGTTTTCAATCAAAACATTCTGGTAACGAATCGCTGCTGGTAGAATGTGGTTGCCTGCGAGATCTCCGATAACGCGACCCTCAATTTGAACATACTTGATGTATTTCTCTAACTCGATTTCGTGGCGAGCTTCCAATTCTTTATGTGATAGTACTTTGTGCTTGTGGAACAACACTTTCGCCTTATCGGTTACCAATGAATCAAGTGCAAGCGGAGTTGTTTTCAAATTGGGCAATCCACGCTTCTCGGCTTCTTTCTGCCACTCATCGCTATAGCCATCTCCTTCAAACAATACTTTCTTGGAAGCTTTGATATAGCTCTTGATCACTTGCATGATGGCAACTTCTTTCTTGTCTCCTTTTTCGATCAGTGCATCAACTTCCGATTTGAAGCTGCTGAGTGTTTCAGCCATGATGGTGTTCAATACCGTCATGTTGTATCCGCAGTTGGCAGAAGAACCTACAGCACGGAATTCGAATTTATTTCCTGTGAATGCAAAAGGTGATGTTCTATTGCGATCGGTATTATCAAGCAACAACTCAGGAATATTCTTGTGAATATCCAATTTCAACATTACTTCATCTTGTTCGTCGAATTTATCACCCACGCGACTTTCAACTTCGTTCAAGACTTTGGATAAGTAACCACCGATATATGCAGAAATGATGGCAGGAGGTGCTTCGTTGGCACCCAAGCGGTGATCGTTTCCTGCAGATGCAATTGCAGCACGAAGAAGATCAGCATGATCATGAACTGCTTTGATGGTGTTTACAAAGAAGGCCAAGAACATGAGGTTGGTCTTCGGTGTTTTACCAGGAGCAAGAAGATTTATTCCTGTATCTGTAGCCATGCTCCAGTTGTTGTGTTTACCACTACCGTTGATTCCGGCAAATGGTTTCTCGTGCAACAATACACGGAGCTTGTGACGCTTGGCAACACGGGTCATTACGTCCATCAACAACGTATTGTGATCTACTGCCAAGTTCAATTCTTCAAAGATGGGGGCACACTCAAACTGGGCGGGTGCAACTTCGTTGTGACGAGTTCTCAACGGAATACCCAAGCGATAGGCTTCGTATTCAAAATCACGCATGAATGCATATACACGCTCAGGAATGGATCCGAAATAATGGTCTTCCAACTGCTGACCCTTTGCAGGAGAGTGTCCAAATACGGTTCTTCCTGTCATGATCAGATCCGGACGAGCATTGGCCAATCCTTCGTCAACTACAAAATATTCTTGCTCCCATCCCAAGGTTGCTGTTACCTTGGAAACGTTTTTATCAAAGTAATGACAAACATCAACCGCTGCTTTATTCAATGCTTCAATTGATTTCAGAAGCGGGGCTTTGTAATCGAGGCACTCTCCTGTATACGAAACAAAAATGGTAGGGATACATAGTGTAAGACCCTGACCGATGTTCATGATGAATGCAGGCGATGTGGGGTCCCATGCGGTATATCCACGTGCTTCAAATGTTGCACGGATACCACCACTGGGGAAAGAAGATGCATCTGGCTCTTGCTGAGTAAGTGCATTGCCATCAAACTCTTCGATAGCGGATCCGTCTGATTTCAAGGTGAAAAAAGAATCGTGTTTTTCAGCAGACGTTCCAGTCAAAGGTTGAAACCAGTGCGTATAGTGTGTAACACCTTTGCGTTCTGCCCACTGTCTCATGCCGGCAGCGATATAGTTAGCAACACTTCTTTCAATTTTTTGTCCGGATTTGATGGAAGCTACCAAGCTCTTGTATACATCATCACTCAGGTACTCCCTGGCGGTTTTTAATGAAAACACATTTTCCCCGAAGATGGCGGTGATTTTAGCTGGACTTTCAACATGAACCTCTTCTTTGGCAGAAGTCAGGTTGTCGATGGCTTTAAAACGAAGTGATTGCATATGTTTGAATTTTTGAAGGCACAAAAGTCAACAAATCCCCCCAAACGAACAATTTTTTGGAAGAAAATAGAAAATTTCTAAGGGTTCATGTGAAAAAAATATGAATAACTGTTTATTAAATATCCCAAAATGAGGATCTATACGTCGGTTTTAAAATATATAAATAATCTTAATATGACTTTTCCACATTCTTTTGTCCCTTGTTTTTCAGCTTTTTATCCTACGGGGGTTTTGATCTAACTTCGCACCACTTATCGAACCATGAATACAACTGTTGACACTGCCAAGCAACTTGGCTTGCTTCCCGACGAATTTGAACAGATTAAAAAAATTTTAGGCCGAACACCCAATTTCACAGAATTGGCTGCCTATTCTGTAATGTGGAGTGAGCATTGCAGCTACAAAAATTCAATCAAGTGGTTGAAAACACTTCCTCGCGACGGAAGCAAGTTGTTGGTAAAAGCAGGGGAGGAAAATGCAGGATTGGCCGACATGGGTGATGGCTACGGTGTTGTATTTAAGATTGAATCACATAACCATCCTTCTGCTATTGAGCCCTTTCAGGGAGCTGCAACGGGTGTAGGTGGAATACACCGCGATATTTTTACGATGGGTGCAAGGCCCATTGCGGCATTGAACTCGCTTCGCTTTGGAAACATCAAAGATCCCAAAACACGTCATTTACTCAAAGGCGTGGTGGAAGGAATTGGTCACTATGGAAACTGCTTCGGTGTTCCTACGGTAGGTGGTGAAGTTTATTTTGAAAATTGCTATCATACCAATCCCTTGGTAAATGCCATGAGTGTAGGTGTTGTGAAAGTGGGGCAAACCGTTAGTGCAACAGCGGAAGGAGAAGGAAATCCTGTTTTCATTGTTGGTTCTGCAACAGGAAAAGACGGAATTGGAGGTGCATCGTTTGCATCTGCTGATATCACCGCAGAAAGTGCAAAAGATTTACCAGCAGTTCAGGTAGGCGATCCATTTCAAGAAAAGAAATTATTGG
>JBEDAP010000204.1:0-12527 GCA_041177705.1 Bacteroidota bacterium | reverse complement strand
TTGATTCCACCTAGTTGGGATGCTGCATACGTAGAAGCACTTCCCATTTTTTTCTCGATTTCAAATCCACCCGATACTGCCAGGTATGCTCTGCATCCTTCCGGTGATGGTTTTGTTTCTATGGAAGTAAAAGCTGGAATATAAAGTAGCTTGTTGAATGGTATTTCATGGTTTTCGATGTATAATGTGCATCCTCCGCCTGTAAATGCACACAAACTCGATTCATTGAAAACCATAGATGAACCATGCAAGGTCATTTCAATCACTGCCTCATTCTCATCATTCCCACAAATGATATTTGCTAAAGAAGCTGAAATTTTATCCATCGCACCACTTATAGGAACACCATACTGCTGATAGCCCCATCTTCCAAGGTCCTGCACACTGCTCATGATGCCCGGTTTGAGAATGGTGATACTCATGTGAATGAATTGAATTCGGTTAGGCTGATGGGGTTGAATTTCACCTGGTCTCCTGCTTTCAATAAAAAAGATGGATCACGCGTGTAATCAAATATTTTCAACGAGGTTCTTCCGATTACTTGCCACCCTCCTGGTACCTCAGCTGGATAGATTCCAGTTTGTTGTCCAGCTAATGCAACACTGCCAGCTGGAATTTTCAGTGAAGGAGTTTGCTTTCTTGGGATCTGCCATCCCTCCGGTAAAATACCCATGTATGGAAATCCGGGGATGAATCCGATCATGAAGACTTTAAAAATATGAGATGTATGTTGTTCAATGAGTTGCTCTCTTGTGATATGCAAATGATTGCAGACAAAATTTTGATCGAACCCCAATGATGGATCGTAGCAAACAGGAATCTCTATGATTTTATTTGGTGAGTGGGCTTTTTGAAATTCAGTTGATGAGAGAATTTTTTCCTTCAAATAATTAATTACTTCTTCCCTATTGCATTCTGGTTTAAAATAGATAGCAAGACTGCTATACGCTGGAACACAATCCAGCAAACCTTTAAACGGATTTTGTTCGATAGCATTCCTCAATGCAAGTACTCTTGCATTATCACCTTCATGGATTTTTTCTGAAAATGCAACAGTAATGGCATAATCATCAATCGAATATATTCTGAAGTCTTGCACTAATAGTTGATAACCTGCTCTTCGATCTGTTCAGGCAATTCTCTCCAATCGTATTCTTGGTTACGCAATTGTGGCTCGAAGCCTGCCTCCTCAATAGCTTCCTGAATTGATTTATATGTGAAGCGGTGTGGTGCACCCGCAGCGCTTACAACATTTTCTTCCAGCATGATACTTCCAAAATCGTTCGCTCCTGCATGTAAGCAAATTTGTGCAGTTTTTTTACCAACCGTCAACCACGATGCTTGAATATTTTTAACATTGGGTAACATGATTCTACTGATCGCGATCATGCGAATGTATTCTTCACTGGTAGTAAGATTTTGTATACCACGAATTTTTGAAAGCAAGGTATCCACTCCTTGAAAAGTCCAGGGTATAAATGCGTTGAATCCTTTTGATTCTTTCGGTTTTCTTGATTGAACTTCTCTGATTTTGATTAGATGTTCAAATCGTTCTTCTAAGGTTTCTACATGGCCGAACATCATAGTAGCAGATGTTGTGATATTAAGTTGATGTGCTTCTGCCATAACATCCAACCACTCCTGAGCATTGCATTTTCCGTTGCTGACCAATCTTCGTACACGGTCGACTAATATTTCTGCACCTGCTCCTGGAAGTGAATCCATACCAGCGTCTTTCAATGCCTGTAATACTTCACGGTGTGTGGATTTTTCCAACTTGGTGATGTGTGCTACTTCAGGGGGGCCTAATGCATGCAAACGGATATCGGGGAATTCAGCTTTGATTGCTTGAAACGTCTCAACATAAAATTTCAATCCTAATTCAGGGTGATGTCCGCCTTGTAGTAACAATTGATCTCCTCCCCAGGCGATGGTTTCTTTGATTTTTACCCGATAGGTATCCATATCGGTGATATAGGCTTCCGGATGCCCGGGTATTCGATAAAAGTTGCAAAATTTGCAGTTGGCAATACAAACATTGGTTGTATTTACATTGCGATCGATTTGCCAAGTCACTTTTCCATGCGGGACTTGTTTTTTTCTGAGTTCATCTGCTATATGCATCAGTTCTGTCAGTGGAGCTTCTTTAAACAGAAAAAGACCTTCTTCTGCAGTGAGGAACTCAAAGTTTAGTGCCTTTTGGTAGATTTCGTTGAGAGGATTCATAATTTAAGTAGAAGTAAAACAAAGTTACGCCTTCGTTGGTTTAAATTAGGTTATAACTTCTTTTACCTATATCTATACTTTGTACAAGTTAGTAGCGATATGTCTGTTTTTTATGTTCAGTTCTACCCTGTTGAAGGGACAAGAGCAGTTTGTGGAACCTCCATCTAAATATATCAGTTCAATACCATTTCGAATTTTAACGGGAGGTGTGATTCTGATCAAGGCCAAGGTCAATAATTACCCCGACAGTTTAAACTTCATTTTGGATACAGGTAGTGGTGGAATTTCATTGGATTCATCTACTGTTGATGAGTACAATATTCCCATCGTTGCTTCCGATAAGACCATTAAAGGAATCGGAGGTTTGCGTAAAGTTCCTTTTTTGTACAATGCAACTTTGCATTTGCCGGGGGTAGTCACTCCAAATTTGAACTTTCATGTAAATGATTACGGAATCCTGACCAATGTATATGGTATCAAAATTGATGGAATCATTGGGTATGCATTTTTCAGTAAATACATCGTTAACATCAATTACGATAATCTTCTCATTCATGTATACAGCATTGGGGAATACAAGTATCCTTCATCCGGAACGATATTGAGGCCGATGTTTACAGCTTTACCCATCCAAAACATTCGATTTACAGATGATGGCAAACATTATCAATATTTTTATTTGGATACAGGAGCCGGCTTGAATTTTCTTCTTTCTGAACGTTATGTAGAAGATAGCATGGTGATGCGGAAAAAGCGCAAGCCGCCTTTGGTTACCCAGGCAGAAGGTGTAGGTGGAAGAACTTCCATGAAAATAACCGTAGTGAGAGAAGTAAAAATTGGCCCCTATCGTTTTCGCAAGGTCCCCTCATTCTTATTTAAAGATGAGTACAACGTTACCAACTATCCCTATGTTGGAGGCTTGGTTGGTAATGATTTGTTGCGCAGATTCAATGTTACTTTTAATTATACCAAGCAAGAAGTACATCTGATACCCAATACTCATTTCCGGGATTTATTTGATTATGCTTATTCCGGTTTGACTATTTACTTTGTTGAAGGAAAGATTATGGTTGATGATATCGTACCGGGATCTCCCGCAGAAAAAGCCGGGTTTAAAAAAGAAGATATCATTTTAGCTGTAAATAATGATGTTAGTAATAATATACAGTCGTACAAAACATTGATGCAATCTGTTGGTCAGCGATTGAATTTTGTTATCAATCGGGAAGGCAAGCCTATTATGTTACAGATGAAGCCTATTCGCATTTTTTAGTCCAAGGCACACTTATTCATTAATTTTGCACCATGGTTAAATTCGATCGTTTTGATTTAGCAAACGGCTTGAAGGTTTTGGTGCATATCGATAAAAGCACTCCGATGGCTGTAGTGAATGTGTTGTATGACGTAGGGGCACGCGATGAAAATCCTTCGAAAACAGGATTTGCCCATTTATTCGAGCATTTGATGTTTGGAGGCTCGGTGAATATACCTGATTACGATGAGCCCTTGCAATTGGCAGGCGGTGAAAACAATGCTTATACAACCAACGATCTTACCAATTACTACTGTCAGCTTCCAGCTGAAAATTTAGAAACAGCATTTTGGTTGGAGAGTGATCGGATGTTGAGTTTAGCATTTAGCAAGAAAAGTTTAGAAGTGCAGCGAAAGGTGGTATGTGAGGAATACAAAGAACATTACATCAACAAACCATACGGAGATGCTTGGCATTTGATGCGAAGTTTGGCATACAAATCACATCCTTATCAATGGATGACGATCGGCAAGGAATTAGCGCATATCGAACAAGCAACACTGGAAGATGTAAAGGCTTTTTTCTTCAAACATTATACACCTTCAAATGCAATTTTGGTTGTAGCGGGCAATGTGGAAATGACAGAAGTTAAGAAGCTTGCTGAAAAATGGTTTGGTGATATACCATCAGGAGAAAAATACATTCGTCGCTTGCCCCAAGAAGCAGTGCAAACGGAAGCCAGGCGTATGACAGTTAAAAAAGATGTGCCCTTGGATGCTTTTTACAAGACCTGGCATATGTGTGGTAGAAACGATGCAGATTATTATACAACTGATTTATTGACTGATATTTTAGGAGGAGGTGCGTCGTCACGTTTGTATCAAGCTTTGGTAAAACAGAACCAAATTTTCTCGGCTATCAATTGCTATCATTTTGGGAGCTTGGATAACGGTTTGTTTACCATCGATGGGCAGCTTGTTAAAGGTGTTCCTGCGGAAGATGCAGAGGCTGCAGTTGAAAAAGTATTGGATTCTGTTCGAAATCAAGTGATTGATGAGAGGGAATTGGAGAAAGTTAAAAATAAGACCGAAAGTGTAATGGCGTTTGAGGATATGGGCTTGATGAATCGAGCATCCAGTCTTGCTTTTTATGAATTGTTAGGCGACGGTGAGTTGATGAACAAAGAAATAGATCGATATCGTGCAGTAAGTGTTTCAGACTTGCAGCGTGTTGCACAAACCGTTCTTCAACCTTCCAACAGCAATACACTTTGGTATCTTTCCGAAGAAAAAAATTAAATACAGTTGAATGCTTACTAGATCCAGTGCGCCTGAAATACGAGATGCCGTTGATTTTGAAATCAAACTCCCCAAGCCTGAAATATTTACGCTAAAAAATGGCGTAACTGTTTATCATGTAGAGGCTGGGGCTGAAGAAGTTGCTCAAATTGAATGGGTTTTTAAAGCAGGAAATTGGTTTGATCAACAAAAAAATATTTCTTCAGCGGCCAATTTTTTGATTAAAAACGGGACAAGCAAAAAGAATGCATACGAAATCAACGAGTATATAGATTTTTATGGCGCCTATTTGAATCGTAGTTGCTTCAATGAAACTGCTGTAGTGTCTTTGCATTGTTTATCCAAGCACCTTGAACATCTGCTGCCCTTGGTTCAGGAGCTTTTTATGGACTCCATTTTTCCTGAGCAAGAATTGGAGATTTTTAAGCAAAACATGAAGCAAAAGTTATCTGTCAATCTTAAAAAATGCGATTTTATTGCAGGCAGAAAAATTGATGAATTTCTTTTTGGTAAAAATCATCCCTATGGTGTTTGCAGTGAGTTGATTGATTATGATGCACTGTCTATTGATGCTATCAAACAGTTTTATCGTACGTATTATTTGAATGGGCATTGTACTGTTTTTTCGGCTGGCATTTTGCCCAAGGGGTATGCAGCATTGATGGATCGTTTTTTTGGGGATTTGCCTTTTAACCAAAATGAGATTGATTCTCCTCAGCATCCCATTGAAATGCATCCACAAAAGAAATGGAATATTATAAACGATCCTTCCGGAGTTCAAGGTGCCATTCGAATTGCTCGACCCTTTCCCAATAGACATCATCCTGATTTTCCCAAGGTTCAGGTGTTGAATACATTGTTTGGAGGATTTTTTGGTTCGAGGTTGATGACAAATATCCGAGAGGATAAGGGGTATACGTATGGGATTTATAGTTATTTGATGCATCACATTCAAGCTGGAGCCTGGATGATCAGTACGGAGGCCGGAAGAGATGTTTGCGATGCTACAGTTGCGGAAGTATATAAAGAGATGGAACAATTGAAAACGGAAGCTATCGACTCGGATGAATTGTTGCTTGTCAAAAATTATTTGATTGGAACCTTGTTGGGAGATTTGGATGGTCCCTTTCATGTAATTGGCAGATGGAAGAGTTTAGTATTGAGTGGCTTGACAGAGGAGTATTTTTATCGTTCGGTAGATACCATCAAAAGCATCACTGCAGATGAGCTGAAACAGATGGCTGAGATCTATCTGAATCCTGCAGATTTTTATGAACTCGTCGTGGTTTAGTCTGATCACAAAATTGTATCTTCCATAGCAAACAACGATGCATGCAACGCAGGACTTTCTTGCGCAGTTCCGGAATTTTTGTATCAAGTGTTTATGCTGGTAATGCAAAAGCTATAGCAGGACCCTTCATGCCCGGTGAGTTGCTGCATAATATTCCGGTAGACAAAAAGCTGGACCCTAGTTGGATCCGCTCTCTCTACAAGCGAGGAAATGTTACACGATACATCAAGTCAAGAAATGAGCTTAGGTATATTGGCATGCCTGTAGGAGGTATCCATTCCGGTACTTTATATCTTGGAGGTGATGGCAGGTTGTGGCTCTGGGATATTTTCAATTCAAATCAAGAAGGGGTCGATCCCAAAACGATTGAATGGGAATCTGATCTGCATGTTGGCAAAAAGGTAAGACCCCGCGATGGTTCAGCTTATGTTCAGCCAGCAAAAGATATCCGTCCACTGGATCAGGGTTTTGGATTTCGTGTACAAATCGGCAATAAAGTCATCATCAAAAAAATGGAACCGGCCGATTGGGACGATATAGTTTTTGAGGCCACCTATCCAATAGCAAAGATTCGCTACATTGATAAAGAGTTGCCTGTTGAAATCACTGCTGAAGTTTTTTCACCTTTCATTCCGTTGGACGAAAAAAACTCCTCGCTTCCCTGCACGATCTATTCATTCGATTTTAGGAACAAGACTAAAGATGCCATACAAGTTGAAGTCTTGGGATGGCTGGAAAATAAAGTCGCGCCAAGGACTGCCATCGAAAATGATCAAAGAGTCAACAAGTATTTTTCTGGAAACACATTGTCCGGAATACAGTGCTCCGTTCAATATCCATCTCAATCAGAACGCAAGATGGCAGCTGATCATGGAACACTTGCCATTGCTGCTTTGGATAAAAATGTAAAAGGTATCACTCAGTTGAAGCTGCCTGTTAATTCTGCTTCATTTGAAACTGCAGGTGAAGTAGAATCGGTGAAGCCTGCTGCTGAAAAATTGTTGGCTGCGGTTTGTACCAAACATATTATTCAGGCAGAAAAATCCATCACAACATCATTTGTGATCAGTTGGCATTTTGCCAATCTCAAGCTGCACAAGTCGATTCCTGATAAAGGCCGTTATTACAACAACTGGTTCAAATCTGCACAGGATGTTGCCATATATGTTGCAGAAAATGCCGGAAAGCTTATCAATACTAGCCGCGCATGGAAACAAACCTGGTATGATTCCACACTGCCATGGTGGTTTTTGGAAAGAACATTTCTCAATATTTCAACGCTTGCTACAACCACCGCTCATCGTTTTGAATCGGGTCGCTTTTATGCATGGGAAGGAGTAGGTTGTTGCGAAGGGACCTGCACGCATGTATGGCAATATGCACAGGCCATGGGAAGAATTTTTCCATCAATTGAAAAAGATACCAGAGAGCGTGTTGATCTGGGTTTGTCACTTCAGCCAGATGGCATGATGTGGTATAGAGGCGAAGTAGTGAAGGGACCGGCCATTGATGGTCAGGCAGGCACCATACTCAGAATTTATCGTGAGCATTTGATGAGCCCCAACAATCAATTCTTGCAGAAAAACTGGGATAAAATAAAATTGGCTACGCAATGGCTCATCCGTCAGGACAAGAACAAAGATGGAATGGAAGATACTCCTATTGAGAATACACTGGATGCGGTATGGGATGGTGAAATCGCATGGCTTGTGGGACTTTGTATCGCTGCAGTAAAAGCAGGTGGGGCTATGGCAATGGAAATGGGGGATCAGGAATTTGCATCCGTTTGTGACGACTATGTTGCGAAAGGGACAAAGAACATGGATGAAAAATTATTCAATGGTGAATATTATATCCATCGTCCGGATGAAATAAAAGGCAGACAGAAATTGGGTTCCTATAATACCTGTCATATTGATCAGGTATACGGACAAAGCTGGGCGCATCAAGTTGGATTGGGAAGGATCAATGATAAAGAAAAGACAATGTCTGCCTTGAAGTCGTTATGGAAATATAATTTCACCCCCGATGTTGGTCCCTATATAAAAGAAAGAAATGGTGGAAGGCCTTATGCTTTGCCCGGTGAGGGAGGTATGGTGATGAATACCAATCCTCGCAATGAGCAAAAGCCTTACGGAGAGAATATAACATGGCAGATGGGTTACTTCCATGAATGCATGAGTGGATTTGAACACCAGGTGGCAGCACACATGATGGCAGAGGGAATGGTAGAGGAATCTCTTGTGATGACCAGGATGATTCATGATCGTTATCATGCTGCCAAACGCAATCCATTCAACGAAATCGAATGCAGTGATCATTATGCGCGAGCCATGGCCAGTTATGGAAGTTTTCTTTCAGCCTGTGGATTCGGATACCATGGTCCGAAAGGATATATTCGCTTTGCTCCCAAAATCAGTCCCAAAAATTTCAAAGCTCCTTTTACTGCTGCAGAAGGATGGGGAAGCTTTTCTCAACAGAGATCAAAAGATAAACTGTTAGCTTCTGTTGCTGTTCAGTATGGAAGACTGGTGTTGTCAACAATTTCTCTGGAACCTGTACATGAACCGAAGCGAGTAGTGGTTAAATCAGGACAAAAAACCATTGAAGCAGTTATCAGCAAAAAAGAATCAGAATGGCAGATCCAACTGAAAGAACCCTTGAATCTTTCAGTTGGCGATAAACTAACTATAATAATTTGAATCCATGAAAATCGAAAATAACAAGGTCGTATCGCTTCATTATGTCATGAAGAACGAGGCAGGGGATGTCTTACAAGATAATCTTGAGTACATGCCAGACCAATATCTTCATGGTCATGGCAATATTCTTCCTGAGCTTGAACGAATGCTGGAAGGATTGCTGGAAGGTCAGGAAATTGAAGTAGTGATTCCACCTGAACATGCTTATGGTCCCAAAGAGCTGAGTCTTATTCTTGAAGTCTCACATGCTGATTTGGAAGATCCTGCTTCCCACAATGAAGGTGATCCCATACAACTGTTTGATGGAACCGATGCTGTGGTAATTGAGAAGCATGATCAATACCTGGTAGTGGATGCCAATCATCCTCTGGCAGGACAAACTCTTTTTTATTCAATAAAAGTTTCTGCTATTCGAGATGCAACCGAAGAGGAGATCCTTCGGAGTGAACCTATTATAACCATTGCGGGATCTTGTGGTCCGGAGGGATGTTGTTAAAAAATATATTATCTGAAAACTTGAAAATGCAAAAACTCAGATTCTTTTTGTTGCTAATGCCATTCATATTTTTGGCATGTACTTCCTCAGAGAAAAAAAATACAAACATGCAGAAAGGTAGTTTTGCCTATGATCTTGCATTCCTGAAAAATTACCACAAGGATTTGATCGTATTGGGTGAAGGAGATGCTCAGCTGATCTTGCTTCCTGCCTATCAGGGAAGGGTAATGACCAGCACAGCTGAAGGGGAAACAGGATTGAGTTTCGGATGGATTAACCATGATTTGATTGCTTCCGGTAAGTTCACGGAACATTTCAGTGCCTTTGGTGGTGAAGACAGGCTATGGTTGGGTCCGGAGGGCGGTCAGTTTTCTATTTATTTCAAAAAGGGAAAGGAATTTACTTTTGATAACTGGTATGTGCCAAAAGAGCTTGATACGGAGCCATTCGATCTTGTTTCATCTAACAGCAAGCAGGCAATTTTTGAAAAGAAAATGCGACTTGAAAATTATTCCGGCTCATCATTTGAAGTGAGGATCAACCGAAAAATCAAATTGCTTGATAAGGATTCAATCCTTCAAATTCTGAATGGTGTAAAACTCGATAAAAAAATCAAGATCGTTGGATTTGAATCAGAGAATATCATCACCAATGAAGGGATGAACAAATGGGGAAAATCTAGCGGTTTGCTATCTCTTTGGGTACTCAGCATGCTCAAAGCTGCTGACGGCACAACTATTTTCATTCCTTACCAACAAGGGGATAGTGCAAGCCTTGGTAAAGAAGTGACAGCTGATTATTTTGGTATCATACCACCCGAAAGGTTGAATGTTGACAGTGGGATGATCCGATTCAAGGCTGATGGAAATCTGAGAAGCAAGATCGGAATCTCTCCCATGAGAACTATTCCCTGGGCAGCAAGCTATGATGTAAAAAATGATCTGCTTACTATTGCAAACTTTAGTTTTGACTCTAATCAGAAAGAATATGTCAATTCACTCTGGAAGATCCAGGAGAATCCATTTGCCGGCGATGTAGTGAATGCCTATAACGATGGGCCGGTTGATGGCAAACAGATGGGTAAGTTTTATGAGCTGGAAAGTTCGTCGCCTGCTGCGGCTTTGGAACCGGGACAGCAAATGACCCATGTGCATAGGACGATTCATATCAGAGGGGATAAAAAATCACTTGATCAAATCACAAGAGCTCTGTTTGATATACCTCTTGATAAAATCAGTTTGCAGTAAAGATTTTATTTCAATGATGAAAGGAATTGCAGACTAAGTGGCACCTGCTGCATCACGCGTGTGGATTCGTCTTCTATGAAATAGTGTTTTACTCCAGCTTTTTTTGCGGCTTTCATCACTTCTTTGATGTTTACATCTCCTTTACCCAATACAACATTGGTTTCTTCATCTGCGCCACCCGTGTCGTTGCATACTGTTCCATGCTCTCTGTCTTTGAGATGCAGCATTTTCATTCTAGAAGGATATTTTTTGATCAATGCAACCGGATCAGCGCACCCTTGTTTGACCCAGTATACATCCAATTCAAAATTGACTGTATTGGGGTCTGTAAGTTGGACTAGATCGTCGAATAGGGTACCACTGGGCGAAGGGCGAAATTCATACCCATGAGGGTGATAGCAAAAATTCAACCCAGCCTCTTTCAATATTTTACCAGCTCTGTTGAATCGATTGGCTGCTTCTTCTACGTCTTTCATTCCAAACTCATTTCCGTTATGTCCAATCCAAAAACATACAACATAGTTTGCCCCAAGCTTTTTAGCTTGTTCAATTGTTTTGGAAAGATCGCCATTCAAGTCGTTGTAATCTACACCGATACTCACCATTTGAAATCCCATCCCATCCAACATTTTTTTATACGTATCGATATCCATCCCGTATAAATCTCCCCCTTCCAATTCTTTGATCCCCATTTCTCGAACTTGCTTCAATGTTCCTTTCAGGTCTTTTTTTACTTCATTCCTTACTGAATAAAGTTGAATTCCGATTTCTTGTGCCTGACTCATTAAGCACGAGAATATACAAGCGATTAAAAGCAGTTTATTTTTCATCATCAATTAAATTTCAATTTTAATTTTTACTCTGCCTCCTAATCCTTTTTCAACAATATCATATAGCGTTTTCAAAGTCAAATTACTACCATTATTTTCTACTCTCGAAATATATTCCCTTTTTTTATCTATTCTTGAGCCTAATTCAGCCTGAGTCAAATTTCTTTGCTCTCGTATTTTTTTTAGTTGAAGTCCAACTCTAAAACCTTCAAAATCTCGTTCAAGTTCATCCCTCCTGGGAGATCCTTTTTTACCGTAGACCTCATCTTTTAGTGTTGACCAGCTTTTAGTTTTATTTTTCTTCATGATATTCTTTCATTAATCGGACTGCTCTTTCAATTTCCTTTCTAGGAGTTTTTTGTGTTTTTTTCTGAAATCCATTTAACAGGATGATAAGCTTGTCTTCTTCAAAAAAACAAAATACACGCCAGATGTTTGATGCGAGTTGAATTCGTGCTTCATATAAGCCTCGAACTCCTTCAATAGATTTGAGATACGTAGAAGGAATTCTTTCAAGTGTTTCAATGGCTTCAATTATTTTATAGATTTTGTCTTGAACGATTTTGGGTTGTTTCAAAAGAAAATCCCGAAAATAATTTTTATACGCATGCACTTCTCTTACTCGCATTGTAAAGGTAACTTAAAAGTTACTAATTGAAAAACCTCTTGTAAAAGTCTCGATTTGCAGGCGGCAGGGAAATGCTAAATACTCAGATTCGCTCTGTTTTTATCTATTTATTTTAGTGAAGTTCTACGTATGAAAAGCTTCAAATTTTATTTACCAATGACAGTCTTATTTGTTCTACTGCCCGGCGAATACTGTTCTTCCATGTTCTTGATTATATCTTCTTTGTAAAAAAGAACATCTTTGAATTCGCCCTTCGTATATAGGAGAGCTTGATCTGAAAAGTGCTTGGATTGTGGGTTGCCGCTCTGACCGCCTGCCAACAGTGATTTTGCTTTAATTTTTTTGCCAAATTCAACAGCACATACGAAGCTATTGCCTCCATACCCATATCTTTTTTTGCTTCCTTGATACGTTCTGCTATTGTAGGAAGGTAAACTTCCCCAGGTGGATGAGGCAAAGGGACTGGGGATGCTGGGTAGATTGTCGTTATAAACGGATTCTAATTTATTATCTATTCGTTGAAAGCGGTTGACATCACCCCAGGGAACCTCCCACAT
>JBEDAP010000203.1:0-14065 GCA_041177705.1 Bacteroidota bacterium | reverse complement strand
ACTTCCTTTCTGTAGGATTGAACATCAACATTTTCTAATTCAATTTTTAATTCAATCAAATATTTGAAATATGAAGCTGAATAAATTACTTACGGTGCTTTTCTTGGGAGTATTTCTCCTTACTGGAATTGACACCTTCGCTCAGAAAAAGACTAAGTCTGTAGAGCCTCTATATTGGAAAAATCCATTGGAATTTTCATACGGTGAATTAAACTCTCCCAAAAGAATGAAAATGCCAAAAGTAGTTTTGGATGACACCGATGGTGATGGTGTAACGGATCAATTTGATCTTGAGCCCAACACACCCGCAGGTGCTCCAGTAGATACACATGGTGTTAGTCGTGATACAGACGGCGACGGAGTTCCTGACTATAAAGACAAGCAACTGATTACTCCAACAGAGTGTCAACCAGTTGACGCCAATGGAGTTGGTAAATGCCCTGAGCCTGAGTGCTGCAAGAACATTGCACCTCCAGCACCAATATGCCAGATGGGTAATGTACCGAGTGTAACATTTGCAAAAGGTTCAGCAGCACTTTCTAAAGAAGCTGAGAGTTTATTAGCTGCAACCGCAGATCGTTTGAAGAATAACCCTGCTTGTAAAATGTTCATCACAGGTTATGCTGAAGCTTCAAAAGCCAGCCAGCAATTGAGCTGGGATCGTGTGAATGCTGTAATTACATACCTGACTGAAAAGCAAGGTATCGCAGCGGATCGTTTGATCAACAAATACGGTCAAGCTGACGGCGATGTAAACACAGTTGATTTCAGCGCAACTGGAGAAGTGATTGACGCACCCAACAATGTGCCTGCACCTCATCCAAATCTTCGTAAGAAATAAGACATAAAATCATCTAAATACAAGGCCCTCCGGATTTCCGGAGGGCATTTTTGTGACTTGTTTAACCGAAGGCAATCCCTGAGGTTCTTATCTTCACATTGAGTGCAAAAGCTTAACTTTGCCGACCAATTATGAAGTCCAACATTGCCCTTTTTTTGTTGTCTTTCACCCTTCTAGCAAGCTGTTCCAAGTTTGGTAAAGTACTCAAAAGCAAAGACTATGAGTACAAGCTAAAAATGGCCAATACGTATTTCGAGAAAAAACAGTACCGCCAATCTCAGGTCCTTTACGAAGAGCTTTTCCCCGTTTTCAAGGGAACTGCGCAACACGAAGACTTATATTACAAATACGCCTATTCGCATTATAACCTCAAGGATTATATCACAGCAGAAAATCTTTTTAAAGGCTACTTGGAAATTTTTGCCAACAGTGCAAGAGCAGAAGAGGTAGAGTTTATGCAAGCTTTTTGCTTTTACAAACAATCGCCCAAGCCCGAACTGGAGCAATCCAATACCCAAAAAGCAATAGGTATGTTTCAGGTATTTATGAATACCCATCCTGAGTCACCTCGGTCCAAAGAAGCTGAAAAACTCATTACAACCTGTCAGGCTAAACTTGAAACCAAAGAATTCCTTTCAGCTCAGTTGTACTATAACGTGGGTCAGTTTCGCGCAGCTGCCTTGGCGTATACGACGTTGATCAACAATTACCCCGACTCTCCCAAAGGAGATGAATATAAACTCATGGCAATCAGGGCATATTATCGGTATGCAACCATGAGTGTAGCTGAAAAACAAGAGGAGCGATACAACAAGGTTATTCGTGAAGTAGAGGATTTTCAAGACCGCTTCCCTGAAAGTAATTTGCTGAAAGAAGCTGAACGTTACTTAACTTTGTCCAAGAATAACATCAATACACTTAAAAATGAGCAGACTACGCAGACAACTGGGAAATAGCCTTACCAATGTGGCAGAAACCAAGGACCTGAATGAAATCAAGTCAAAAACTGGCAACGTATACCAATCTATTTCCATCATCGCTAAAGGGGCATCTCAAATCAATATTGCTATCAAAGAAGAACTCCACAATAAATTGGAAGAATTCGCTAGCCATACCGATAGCTTGGAGGAAATCCATGAGAACAAAGAGCAAATTGAAATATCGAAGGCCTACGAAAAAATGCCCAACCCTGCTCTTTTAGCCACCCAAGAATTTATGGATGATAAAGTTTACTTCCGTAAAAACGAAGAAGATTTATTCCGTTAGTTCCAACTTTTTTATACTCTGGGCGATGCAACTGCATCGCCTTTTTTTTGCCTAATCTTCCACATAAAATTTATGGTTAACTTAGTTGCATGAACCTAAGAAGCATTTTAGCAATATGCCTCATCTTGTTTATTTCTCTACCGAGCAATCTATGCGCACAGGAGCTAAACGCTAAAGTAAATGTTGTATACGCTCAAATAAGTACAACTGTCGACAGAAAAGTTTTTCAAACTCTGCAAACCTCACTCATTAATTTTTTGAATAAGCGGAAATGGACCAGCGATGTATTTGAGCCCAATGAAAAAATTGAATGTAGTTTTTTGCTCAATTTACAGTCCGTCGTTGAGCCCAATGTTTACAAAGGAACTCTAACGGTTCAAGCCGCACGTCCGATATTCAACACCAACTATGTTTCTCCACTCATTAACTTCATTGACAACGATGTCGTGTTTCGCTATGTAGAGTTTCAGCCAATAGAATTCAATGAAAACAGAGTTTCAGGTACAGAACCTCTAGCCGCCAATTTATCAGCGTTATTTGCATACTATGTAAACATCATCATGGGCCTCGATTACGATTCTTTTTCTCCGCGAGGTGGCGACCCTTATTTTCAGAAGGCAAACCTAATTGTAAGTACCTCTCCGGAAGGAAGAAGTATTTCCGGATGGAAACCATTCGATGGACAACGAAACCGCTACTGGCTTTCTGAGAACCTGCAAAACAGTCGATATGCCCTTGTGCACGACGCAGTTTACACGTATTACCGTCAAGGTTTGGATAAATTAACAGAAAACGAAAATGCTGGTAGAGAGCAGATTCTAAACTCCATGAACATGCTCAATACCCTCCATGCGGAAACGCCCAACCTGATGGTGCTTCCTTTTTTCTTTCAGGGTAAATCCGACGAGATCATTCGGATGTTCAAAAAGGCAAACATGCAGGAAAAGGCGAGAGTAATTGACCTCTGTAGTAAAATAGATATCACCAACGCAAACAAATATCGACAAGAACTGAAATGAATCGAACCTTTAGTTTAGTCTTGGTTTGGATGAGTTTGCTTGCTTGGGCTTGCACGAGCAATTCATCAACAGCAGTGATTGACCAAAATAAAATGGCCGACATTCTTTTCGATGTTGCGTTGGCTGAAGGCTATGTAGAATCTTATTTAATGAAAGACTCATTGGCAAAAAAGGATTCTCTCTTGCAACGCGAAATTGATAAAGTATTGAAAATTCACAGAGTGGATTCAAAGCAATTTACTTCCAGTTATAATTTTTATAGAAAAAACCCATCTAAATTCAAAGAACTGGCAGACACTGCCAACAACAGGGCTATACGGAACCGAGAAACGATTTATACGCGTAGGCGAATCAATCCATCCTAACACATACCCATGTTTCTTTCTGCAGATAACTTCAATTCTTATTATGGTGTTGACCTGGAAGTTGCTCGATTTTTTGTAGATCGAACTGTTCCAAAGGAAAATTTATATTGGAAGAACAGAACCATCTATCTTCCCTCTGCTCCTGGTTATATTTTTATCCCGCTTTATTTTGATTTGTTATTACGGTCAGGTGCTGAAAAATCAGAATTGCTATCTGAAACAACGGTTCAGATTTCAGAATTCATTCTCCATAGCGCAGCACGCCATGAATCCAAGCAAATTAAATGGAAGCAGCATGTGGAAGAGATTTTAGCCCGGCTTGCTACCGAAGTGCATCGAAGCGAACTGCAGAAGTCTCTTGAAGAATACCTCTGTCAAGAACGACCCATAGGAAATAACAAACTTAAATTAGGTACCATCTTTCCTTCCTTGAATAGAGCGGATAGTTATTTATTTCTGATTTCTACACTTAAATCAGAGCGATTGAACCATCAGGCAGCATTGGATGCATGGCGTGCACTCATGACGTATTTTTTAATCATGGATGACCTATCTGATATCAAAGAAGATTTACAAAACCAGGAAGAAAACGCCTTTGTGGATGCGGGTCTCCACGCGTTAGGAGTTCAGGAAATAAGTCAGATGCTGAATGAGAGCATTGAGTGTCTAAATGCAATGAATCCAACCCTTGGTAAACGTTTGCAGCAACAAAAAAACCTGATCGATATAGATGCAATCATCCAATCCATCAGGTCTTCCTCCTAACCAAAACTCCATTTAGAATGGCAGGTCGTCGTTTTCAGCATTTACCATAGCAGGTGAATCTGCTCCTGCATCTGCTCCGCCTTCCCCTTTGCTTCCTCCTAACAGTTGAACACTCAACACTCTCAAAGTAAGCGATGTGCCCGGAGTTCCATCGTTTTTGGTGTAACTGCGAACATCTGGGGTGCCTTCTGCAAAAACCAGCTGCCCTTTTTTGAGATAAGGAGCAATGGCAGTTCGATCTGTCCAATACGCACACTCTACCCACGTGGTCTTTTCTTTCTGCGAACCTGAAGCATCTTTGTAGCGTTCACTGTGAGCAACACTGAAGTTGATAACATTTTTTCCATTCACAACATTGGTTGTGCAATCCTTGCCTAGATGGCCAATCACTTGTAATTTTATCATATACCTTAATTTTAAGAATTCAAATCTCTACCAAAGTAAAATCAATTCAAGGGGGAAATGCTCAAGCGGGCAGGAGAGTTTTCCACGCTTCACCTCGTTTTCTTAACGCTTGGATTTCATGAGCAGGGATCTCAAACTTTGAGATATTTTTGTTTGATGGAAAAACGAATTGACTACAACCAGCTGCTTTCCTTTACCCAAGCTGTATTCAAGCAGATGGGTTGTTCCACCCAAGATGCAGAATTAGGCTCCAAAGCATTACTCGCGGCCGACCTAAGAGGGATTGACTCACATGGTGTAGCCCGTTTATCGGGATACATTCGCCTTTGGGAGGCCAATCGAATAAACGCTCAAGCCAAGATTGAAATTTTACATGAAACTCCTTCAACGGCCTCCATCGATGGTGATGGGGGACTGGGTTTGGTAATTGGCTCCAAGGCGATTGACATCGCCATCGAGAAAGCTAGTCAAGTAGGAACGGGATGGGTGGCTGTTTCCAACAGCAATCATTTTGGAATTGCTGCTTTTCATGCCATGCGCGCCTTGGAAAAAGACATGATTGGAATTTCCATGACCAATGCAAGCGCTTTGGTGGCACCTACGTTTTCCAAGGAAAGGATGTTAGGTACCAACCCCATCTGTGTGTCTATCCCTGCTGGAATTGAGCCTCCTTTTGTTGCAGACCTGGCAACGACAACTGCCGCCAATGGAAAACTTGAAATACTTCAACGTAAAGGGGAGAATGCCCCATTAGGCTGGATCCAAGATCAGGAAGGGATGCCTGTTCAAGATGCCCATGCATTGAAACAGGGAGGGGCTTTGCTACCTCTTGGGGGAGATCGAGATCATGGAAGCCACAAAGGGTATGCATTGGGCTCAATAGTTGATATATTTTCTGCCATTCTCAGTGGCGCCAATTTTGGTCCCTGGGTACCTCCATTTCCAGCTTATGTACCTATGCCTGAAAATCAACCGGGTAAAGGTATTGGGCACTTTTTTGGAGCCATGCGCATCGATGCATTCAGAAAACCAGAGGAGTTTAAATCCAATATGGATCTCTGGATTCAACGTTTTCGCTCTGCATCACCTATAGATGCCAATCAACCGGTCATTATTCCTGGAACTCCTGAGAGAGAGGCTGAACAGATTCGGCTACAAACCGGAATTCCGTTGTTAGAGCCGGTTTGGAAAGACTTGGAATCTATAGGGGAAAAATTCGGCATCAAACTTTAACTTTGCCCACCTCAAACGAATCGGGTATGAAAGTCATGAAATTTGGCGGCACCTCTGTGGGTAAGCCGGAGAGAATGTTTCAAGTCAAAGATCTTATCACACGTGATCAAGAGTCTAAAATAGTTGTGCTGAGTGCATTGAGCGGTACAACCAATAGTCTGGTAGCTATCGGTGATGCGCTTGCAGCATCCAATAAAGAGAAAGCCAAAGAGTTGATTGACACCTTGCACGCTCACTACAATTCATTCATTCAACACCTTCTTCAAAAGGAAGTTACCCGCAACAAGGCTGTTCAAATCATCAACGAGCATTTCGATTTCTTAAATATCATTTTAAAGATTTCGTTCAACGATGCTTTGAATAAAGACATTTTAGCACAAGGAGAACTCATGAGCACCAAATTGTTTTCTATCTATTTAGAAGAAATTGGATTGGACCATGTGTTACTCCCTGCTCTTGATTTCATGTCGATCGATTCCAACGATGAACCTCAGGTATTAACCATCAGAGCTAAACTAAATAAGGCATTGGAAGCTTTCAGCGGCAAAAAACTCTTTATCACACAAGGGTACATTTGTCGCAATGCGAAAGGAGAGGTAGATAATCTCAAGCGTGGCGGCAGCGATTATTCGGCTTCGCTCATTGCAGCTGCTATTCAGGCCAGTGTTTGTGAGATCTGGACAGACATTGATGGCATGCACAATAACGACCCACGCGTAGTGGAGAAAACAAGGCCTGTAGAACATTTGAGTTTCGATGAGGCAGCTGAGTTGGCTTATTTCGGTGCTAAAATTTTACATCCTGCATCCATTTGGCCTGCCCAGCACTTCAATATTCCTGTAAAACTGCTCAATACCATGCAGCCGGAAGCCAAAGGGACTATCATATTGAAAGAAGCTGACTCAGAAGGAGTCAAGGCCATTGCTGCAAAAGATGGTATTGTAATGATAAAGATCAAAAGCAGTCGAATGCTTCTGGCTTATGGTTTCTTAAGAAAGATTTTCGAAGTATTTGAAAAGTATCGTACCTCTATCGATATGATTACTACTTCTGAAGTTGCTGTTTCTGTTACCATTGATAATACTACATATCTCAAAGAGATTTCAACGGAATTGCAACCTTTGGGTGAGCTCGAAATTGTATCTGAGCAAACGATTGTTTCGGTAGTGGGACATAAGCTCACTCATAAAGAAAACATCCTGTCTAAATTATTCGATGCTTTGGCAGACATCCAGGTAAACATGGTTAGCTACGGCGGAAGCTTACACAACGTGTCTATACTGATTCAAACACAGCGTAAGAACGATGCGTTGAAAACACTCAACAAAGGGCTGTTTAACCTCGATTGATTTTCTTAGATAATCAGCATGGCATCGCCATAGCTAAAGAATCTGTATTTATCCTTGATCGCTTTCTTATAAGCCTCCATGGTTAATTCATATCCTGCAAACGCACAGGCCATGATCAACAGAGATGTTTTAGGCAAATGGAAATTTGTGATCAACGAGTCGCAAATGGAGAAATCATGCGGCGGGTGAATGAAAATATTTGTCCAGCCTTCCGAAGGCTTCAATAATTTATCTGCAGTAAATGTGCTCTCCAACGCTCTCATGGTAGTAGTGCCTACTGAACAGATTCGATGACCTTCAGACTTGGCCTTGTTTACAATTTTACAAGCTGTATCGTCCACACGGTAATATTCAGCTTCCATTTTGTGTTTGCTTAGGTCTTCTACTTCAATGGCCCTGAATGTTCCTAAACCCGTATGTAAGGTAATTTCAGCAAAACGTATACCCTGAATCTCTAAACGCTTGATTAACTCAACCGAAAAGTGCAATCCTGCAGTAGGCGCTGCAACAGCTCCTTCGTGCTTTGCATAAACGGTTTGATATCTTTCACGGTCGGTCTCGTCGGGTTTGCGTTTGATATATTTAGGCAGGGGAGTTTCTCCCAATGAATTGAGTACTTGTTTAAATTCTTCGTCGCTACCTTCAAATAAAAAGCGAATGGTTCTTCCTCTGGAAGTGGTATTGTCTATAACTTCTGCAACCAATTCTTCTGCATCTCCAAAATAAAGTTTGTTTCCTACGCGAATCTTTCTTGCGGGATCAACGATGACATCCCACAGGCGATTTTGCTTGTTCAACTCACGCAACAAAAAAACTTCAATTTTAGCCCCTGTTTTTTCTTTGCGGCCATACATTCTGGCAGGAAACACTTTGGTATTATTAACTACAAAAACATCCTTTTCTTCAAAATAATCCAAGATGTCTTTGAAGGTTTTATTTTCAATCAATCCGGTGTCTTTGTGAACCACCATCAAGCGTGCATCTTCTCTTCTTTTTGTAGGAGTCTGAGCAATTAAATTAAGCGGGAAGTCAAATCTGAATTGGGATAATTTCATACGTATTTATTTAGCAGCCTTACAAATCCCAATGCAATAAAAACGCGAACAATTGAAAAAATCTGATCTTACGGCACCAGATTTGTTTCGGCTTTAGAGAGTGCAAAATTAATGAAAAAAAACGGCTTGGCTTAGGAATTAATCCACCATCAGAACTTCAGGTGTCTAACCGTTTGACCGTTGTTAATCAATTGGTTAAGCGAGTCGATGCCAATTTTAAGGTGGGTTTCCACAAATTTTGCGGTCACTTGTTTATCGCTTTCCTCTGTTTTAATGCCTTCTGGAATCATGGGCTGGTCACTTACCAACAACAAGGCACCTGTTGGAATCTTATTGTAAAATCCTACAGAGAAGATGCTGGCCGTTTCCATGTCAATGGCATAGGCCCTAATTTTTTTCAAATATTCCTTGAATTGCTCATCGTGTTCCCAAACCCTGCGGTTTGTAGTATAAACGGTCCCTGTCCAATAATCCAATTCATATTCCCGAATGGTAGTGGATATGGCTTTTTGAAGTGCAAATGCTGGGAGTGCTGGCACTTCGGGAGGGAAGTAGTCATTCGATGTTCCTTCGCCTCGAATGGCGGCTATCGGTAAAATCAAATCACCGATCTGATTGCGTTTTTTCAATCCCCCACATTTTCCTAAAAACAGAACAGCTTTGGGATCAATGGCTGTAAGAAGATCCATAACTGTTGCAGCAGTGGGACTACCCATGCCAAAATTAATAATGGTAATCCCATCGTGTGTTGCAGATTCCATGGGCTTATCTCTCCCAACAACCTCTACGCCATTCCATTCAGCAAACAACTCTACATATTTATTAAAATTGGTCAGCAAAATATATTGTCCAAATTTATCCAACTCAACACCGGTATAACGGGGCAACCAATTTTTTACGATTTCTTCTTTGCTGTTCATCCCAAAAATTTAATTGAAATTACTGATTACTTTGCACCCATGATTCAATTGCAATTCCCTGAACCGGCTTTTCGCATCAAAAAAGAGGAGGAGAGGGCATTAATCTTTGATGAAATCAGAAAAAAATGGGTTCATCTGCAGCCTGAAGAGTGGGTGCGGCAGAATATGGTTCAATACCTCATCCAATCCATACGTATACCTAAGTCGGCTATTGCAATTGAAAAAAAGATCCAATTGAAAGAAGGAATAAAGCGATTCGACATCCTTGCATATGATGCTGAACACAAACCTTGGATGATGGTTGAATGCAAAGCTGAAAAAATAACCTTGAATGAAAAAACGTTGATGCAGATCCTCTCTTACAATTTACATATACCCGTGAGATACTTGGTGATTACCAATGGTATCGCTTGTCATGTTGCAGACAAAAAAGCGGAAGAGCCTTATTGGCTTTCCGCTTTTCCAAATTATGAATGACATTGATTATGGGAAGATGCCCAGCTCCATATAACTGGTTCCCACTTTATTGATTGCAACCACGAATGCTGCTGTTCTCATATCCTTGATTTCTGGATTCTTTCTCCAACATTCTAATATTTCATTGGTTGCCTTGATCATGGTGTCTTCCAATCCACTTCTGACCAAGTCAATTTCATCGGGACCATGAACAAGAAGATCTTTCTGGATATCTGTTACTTTTTTTCCCGTCATTTCTTCAATATGTGAAACCAAATTGGCGTTCTGATTTTCCATAAAGCGCTTCTCTACACGCCCGTAACGAACATGGCTTAGGTTTTTTACCCATTCAAAATACGATACCGTAACACCACCAGCATTGAGGTACATATCCGGTACTACCAAGATCCCTTTGGATGCCATCACTTCATCTGCTTCGGGGGTGAGTGGCCCGTTTGCAGCCTCTCCGATGATTTTTGCTTTTACTCTATCTGCATTGTCGCCATTTATTACGTTTTCAAGTGCAGCAGGAATCAATATATCGCAAGCAGCTTCCAACGCATCGGTATTCTTATTGAAATTTTTTGCACCGGGGAAATTTAAAATAGAACCCGCACTCTTTCTATGCTGCACTACAGCATCTACATCCAATCCATTTTCATTGTAAATAGAACCTTCGTATTCTGCCAAGCCGGTGATGATGGCGCCACCTTCCTGGAAAAATTTAGCTGCGTGATAGCCCACGTTTCCTAATCCTTGAACAATCACTTTTTTACCAGCAATTCCTTTGCTCAAACCCAAACGGCTCATCACTTCCTCGTTGTTGCATACTTCCCTGATTCCATAAAACACACCCAAACCCGTTGCTTCTTTTCTTCCTCGAACCCCTCCTTGTGTTATAGGCTTTCCTGTAACACAGGCAAGTGAATCAATTTCTCCTGGATGCATAGCAGAATACGTATCTAAGATCCAGGACATTTCACGTTCTCCAGTACCGTAATCGGGTGCTGGAACATCTTCGCCGGGACCAATGAATTTCTTTTTGATTAACTCGCTGGTATAGCGCCTGGTGATTTTTTCCAAATCGTATGCGGAATATTTTTTTGGATTGATGGAGATCCCTCCTTTAGCACCTCCAAAGGGAACATCTACAATTGCGCACTTATAGGTCATGAGTGCAGCCAAGGCCATCACCTCATCCAAATTCACCATTTCACTAAAGCGGATACCTCCTTTACAGGGTTGCTTGTGGTGTGAATGTTGCACCCGATAGGCTTTAATGACTTCAATCTTATCACCAATCTTAACAGGAAAATGCATTCTCAATACACTGTTGCACTGTTTGATTTGTTCTAAAATCCCTTCGTCGAAGGATGTGAAACCTGCTGCTTTGTCAAAACTTTTACAAACAGCATCAAAAAAACTGTATTCAGGATTCATGGCAAGTCGATTTAAGAGTAAAACGTTTGTGAAGGAATCTTGGTTTATAGATCCTTTTCTAATTTGGAAACTTTTTTATCAATGCGTATCAAATAGAAAAACAACCCTGCAACGATCGTTGTCAAGACGGCTACAACTACATAGATTTTTCCGTTGCTGCGCATGGTGCTTGCCATGGTCTCTGAAGATTGACTTTTAGCAGTAGATAAAAATCCAAAAAAGCTCAGCAGAAGGGCAGAAAGTTTATTTTTCATATTAGCCTTTTTTTTCGTTGATGATATTCAAACGGATATGGAGTTGGGCAATCCAAACACCTAACAAAGTCCAGCCCAATACAGCAGGGTAGAAAACCATTCTCATTCTTGCATCGATATCATTAAAATTCAATGCAGGATTGCCTTCCTGTCCAGGATGCAAACTAGGCAGCAGTCGCGGTATAATCCAAATCGAAGGGAAGAGCATGGCGTATGCAAAAACATTATACACCGAACTTACTCGTGCACGTTGATCTTCGTCTAATATGGAATTGCGTAAAATAAAATAGGCACCATAGATAAGGAGAGCAATTGCTGCGCCAATCAATTTGGGTTCACGCATGATGGATCCAAAAGAAGCATATGCTGGATTATTGGGGTCTGCCCATGTAAAGCTTGCCCAAATTGCACCGGTTGCATAACCTAAGATGCCCATGAATGTTCCCATTCCTGCATAGGACTTTGCTTTATTGTCGTGCAATAAATTGCCTTTGTTTAAATACTTAATGCTGTGGATGATGGATAGCGTGTAGAGAATCATCATTGAAAACCACATGCAGACATGGTAGTAAAGATTTCGTATGGTTTCGCCCAACTGAGTGAGTTCCGGAACGGGCAAAAGCAATCCCCCAATCACGGCATATCCAACTAAAATCATCGCTGTCAATTTCCACCAACTCAAACGCATGAAAGGAGTTTTGATGATCAATGAGCAAAATTAGTCTCTTCGGTCAATCTTTCCATAAAAAGGGATATAAAATAACCGCCAGAAAAACAATCAAAACATCCAATCCAACCAAGAGTAACACCAATTGAAGGGGAACACCCTCTCTAAATACTTCTGCAAATGCAGTTTTTGAAAGACGAATCAAAAGCAACAATTGCGGAATGATCAACGGAAACCCCAAAATCGCCATAAGCGATGCTTGCTGCATGGCTTTGGATGCAATGGCTGCTAACATGGTGAAGGTTAGTCCAAGTCCAACTGAACCGAGTAATCCGATTCCAGCAAACTGCAGGATGGAGGCAGTTAGATTACCCATAAATAGTGTATACAAAATGAATGTTACTGAGCTCATGACAAGCATCAGTACAAAATTGTAAACCAGTTTGGATAAAATGAAATGAGTAGGAGAAGTAAGTGTATAGTAATACAACATTCTTCCTCTAGCTTCCTGCAAGAAACTTTTTGCAACTGCATTGATGCAAATGAAGAGTTGCATTATCCAAAATAATGTATTCCAAGTTTCGGCATCCGGTTCAGGAAGAGTCAGATAAATCACAAAAATGGTGGAGGCGATGTACAGCAAGATGCCATAAAGTGTATGCTGTTGCCTGGTTTCCAAAACCAAGTCTTTATATACCAATGCTCGTATCTGTGCGATCGATTTCAATTATTCAACTTAAAGATGGAAGCAATTTCTGCATCGAGCTTCGTAATGATTTTTTTCTCCCAGCACCACTTGATCTTTATTGTCTGTAATCCGATACGAGTAGCTGGCCAAACCTCCGCATTTCACGCAAATAGCATGCAATTTGGAAACAAAGTTGGCAACGGATAGGAGTTGAGGCATGGGTCCAAATGGCACTCCCGTATAATCCATATCCAAACCAGCAACGATTACACGCTTCCCTTTATTGGCAAGCTGTTCACATACCTGAATGATTGCTTTATCAAAAAATTGTGCTTCGTCTATACCAATTACATCAAAGTCGCTTGCATGGTCTAAAATTTCTGATGCTTTTTTTAAAGGGATGGACTCGATGGTATTTTCATCGTGAGATACAATTTTAGAAGCATCGTATCGAACATCCACTGCAGGCTTAAAAATTCCCACTTTAAGATTCGCTATTCTAGCTCTTCGAAGTCGACGAATCAGCTCTTCTGTCTTCCCTGAAAACATCGATCCGCAAACAACTTCAATCCACCCCGAGCTGGGGTTTTTATGGTTAGGTTCTGTTAACATGTTGATCCTGCAAAAATACCTTAATCAGTCGAAGTATTCACGGTTTGTAAATAGATCTTCTCAGTAGCACCCTTTTTATTCAGTACATACTCCCGGGAAGCCGAACACATGTCGGAATAAAACTCTTTGTTTGATTGAAGTTTCACAAGCCACTCTTGCAACGATCTTGAATCTTGAATGGAGATGCCTCCACCTGTCTCCATCAATTCCTGAGCTTCAAAAGCTCTTTGATGATTGGGGCCCCAGATAACGGGTATGCCATAAACTGCCGCTTCCAAAATGTTATGAATGCCTGCTTTGTTAAAGCCGCCGCCTACATAGGCAAAATTTCCAAATCGATACAAAGAAGATAGCATTCCAAATCCATCGATCAATAGAACTTTTTTTGATGAAAGATCCGTATCGAATGTTATCTTACTCAGCCGTATACTGTTGCGAAATTGATTTTCAATTTTCTCCAAGTGAGCTTCATCCATTTCATGGGGGGCGATGATCAAGCCTAATTCAATATTCGTATCAAATGCTTCAGTAATAATTTTTTCATCATCCGGCCAGGTGCTTCCTGCAACCCATGTGGGGCGATCTTTACAGAAAGAAGCGATGTATTGATTTTGAAATTCAAGTCGACTTATTTCCAATACGCGATCAAATCTTGTATCTCCGGAAATACTGTAATTGGTTTTTACACGATACTTTTCTAGAACGTTGTAAGAGTTGGTGTTTTGTACAA
>JBEDAP010000202.1:0-5696 GCA_041177705.1 Bacteroidota bacterium | reverse complement strand
ATCATCTGGACTCACCCCTATTACCTCAATTCCCTTTTTTAGTAGCTCTTTGTATCCATCTCGTAAGTTGCAGGCCTGAACAGTACACGTACTGGTATCGTCTTTGGGATAAAAATAGAGTGCGACTTTTTTCCCTTTGAAATCGGCTAATTTAATTTTTTCTCCATCTTGATCTACTCCAGAAAAAGCTGGAGCCTTAGATCCTTCTTTGGGCATGGTCATGGTCAATTATAGTTTTTTTATTTTCAAATCGCGTTGGGTCTTATTTCCCGCTTCATCGTAAACAACAAAAGAAAGCGTATGTTCACCCGTTGGCAAATGTTCATCCACTGTATACACAAAACGATTTCCCGAAGGCTTGAACATCAACCACTGTTCACCTGCATACCCGTTGAACTCTCTTATGACATGGAGATTATCTGCCACCTCAACTGCAATTTTTGAACCGTTTTTTACCAAAGCCCCGTTTACTGTTAAAGGAGTTATGGTAGGAGGCTCCTCATCCTGAATCAATTGAAAAAAACCAAAATCTCGAAAAGAAGCTGAAAAACCATCTCGATTGGCAGTTGCTTTTTTTAGGTCGGTTTTAGATTTATAAGTCCTCTTGATAACCACACGATCTCTGTTGACCAAGGCAAAAGGTCGACTTGGTTTAATAGTAACTGAAAAATAATCTTGGACAGGGATAAATTCTGGCAGTGCTTGAACCACAGAGCTCAGTGCTTCACCCGGATTGGCATAAAAAGATTTGACCTCGAAATCGAACGAATCGTAAAAACAATTTTCACCAAAAACAAATTGAACCGATTGATCCTCGTAAATATTGGTTTCTCCCGGAATCATACGATGAGGCGTTGCTTTTTTTTGTGGGGTTTCTGATGCAGACGTATACACCTGAAATTCAATCTTAGTTTTATTTCCTTCTGTATCTTCAACGGTTAGCTCAAAGAGTTCGGGTTCATCGGATAATTCTGCAAAATTTTTTCCGGATGGATTATCGTATATCGGCAAGGTAAACCGTGTTGAAGGAAAAAGCATTTGTAAATAGGCCCCTCCTTTTGAACGATAGACGTAATCAATATGCCCATTTATAAATCGGGTTTTATCGTAACCGATTTCATCCAACGTAAAGGTGCTTAAAACACGTTGGTTTTGAGTTAAAGATGCTGAATAAATACCATTGGCGTTGGGAAAGCCCGTGACCCGATCCGTTGCCTGTAATGCAATAAACGTTCTCTTAAAAGGTAACTTAATGGGTGTTGCCGTAGTTCGAATAGCACCCTTCTTGATCAAGGGAACCAAAACGGGGGACTGCTCGTATACACTTTTATCCCTATTGTAAAATGCGATCCGATACACATCGGGAGGAGTATTGTCTGGAATTCCAAAACGATACAACAGGGGGTTCAGGCAGTTTTCCGTTTTCGTGTCTCTGATTTCAAAATGAACATGCGGTCCCTGTGATGCACCGGTGTTGCCACTATACCCGATGAATTGCCCTTTTTTAACAGGGATTGTACCTGATGGAACAGTTACATCGATCTTCCAACTTTCTGATTTGTATTGCTGATTTTCTAAGTAGCTCTCTGCCGCAGGCATAAATGCATTCATGTGTGCATACAGGGTTGTAGTGCCGTTGGGGTGATCGATATAGATAGCACGACCAAAACCACCTGTTTCAATTTTCATCCGAGATACAAAGCCATCCGCAGGAGCATAAACTGGCAAGTTTTCCCTGGATTCGGTTCCTAAATCCAAACCCATGTGAAAATGATTGGGTCTCATTTCGCCGAAATTTGCATTGAGCTTGGGTTTGATGGATAGCGGATACGAGAAATAGTACTTTCCACCTGGGGGTTGTGCTGAGAGTCCAAGCCCACAAAAACAACAGATCAGGAATAAAAAGGGGTGAAATTTCATGGCGCAAAGCTAGTGGAGAAAACCATGGGTTGAATACGATAGGCGACGATAAAAAAAAGTTCGTATCTGATACAACATTCTTAAATCAAAAGTTGTCTTATTTATAGTACCTAGCCATGAAAAAGATAACCATAACACTCGTTTCTATTTGGACTTCCATTTGCAATGTATTCGCCTCTCCCAATAAAGAGGCTGAAAACCAATGGAATGATGCCATATCCATGCATGTGGATTCAACGGCAGATACAGTAGAAGATTACGAAATAGCAGCCTACCACAACCAGGCTTAAGTTTTTACACCAAGTTTCAACAGATTTCAAGATCGGGACATAGAACCCAAATTTTATAGAGGAAAATTATCTTCAACCAATTACCTTTGCCACCCGGGTATATCCCGGTTTTTTTATGCCCATAACTCAGTAAAAAAAGAATTGTAATGCCAAAAGATTCCTCTATCAAATCAGTACTCATCATTGGCTCTGGTCCGATTATCATTGGACAAGCATGCGAATTCGACTATTCCGGTTCTCAAGCTGCTCGGAGCATTCGGGAGGAAGGTGTAAAAGTTATTTTGATTAATTCCAATCCGGCCACCATCATGACAGACCCCATGATGGCTGATCGCGTCTACTTGTTGCCCCTTACCGTTGAGAGTATAGAAAAAATTCTTCAGGAAAATGAGATCGACGCTGTTTTACCAACCATGGGTGGACAAACCGCGTTGAATTTAGCAAAAGAAGCAGAGGAATTGGGTCTCTGGGAGAAATACAATGTTCGATTGATAGGAGTTGATATCAAAGCCATCGACAAGGCTGAGGATCGCGAAAAATTCAGGCAATGGATGATCCAAATGGGTATACAAGTTGCGCCAGCCAGAACTGCAAACTCTTTCCTAGAAGGAAAAGAGTTTGCCCAGGAAATTGGTTTCCCGTTGGTAATCCGTCCTTCCTTTACGCTGGGTGGAACTGGCGGTGGGTTTGTTCATAGTAAAGAATTTTTAGACGAAGCTTTGAACAGAGGATTATCGGCATCCCCCATTCATGAAGTATTGGTTGAAAAAGCTGTGTTGGGTTGGAAGGAATTTGAGCTTGAGTTACTAAGAGACGCAAAGGACAATGTGGCCATCATTTGTACCGTTGAAAATTTCGATCCAATGGGTGTGCACACCGGAGACTCCATCACAGTTGCTCCAGCCATGACACTCAGCGACACAGCTTTTCAGCTCATGCGCAATACCGCCATTCGAATCATGCGTGACTTAGGAAATTTTGCAGGAGGTTGTAATATTCAATTCGCACTAAATCCTGAAACCGAAGAAATCATTGCAATCGAAATCAACCCGAGGGTAAGTCGCTCATCTGCGCTGGCTTCAAAAGCTACCGGTTATCCCATTGCAAAAATTGCAGCAAAACTAGCCTTAGGTTATAGCTTGGATGAGTTGAAAAATCAAATCACCAAAACCACATCCGCTTATTTTGAACCCGCCTTAGATTACGTGATTGTAAAAGTTCCGCGATGGAATTTTGATAAATTCAAAGGAGCGAACGACACACTCGGACTTCAAATGAAATCAGTAGGTGAAGTCATGTCCATCGGTCGCAGTTTCACCGAAGCCATTCAAAAAGCTTGTCAGAGTTTAGAGAACAATGCGGTAGGTCTGGGGTACTACGGAAAAAGCCTGATGCATGCAGATGAAATCATTGAATACCTCAAAACACCCAAATGGGATCGGGTCTTTAGAATCAAAGACGCCTTGATGATGGGCATCAGCGTAAAGACCATCTGTCAGGCTACGCGTATCGACCGTTGGTTTATTTATGAAATTCAAAAAATCGTTGACATCGAAAAAGAGATTTCAAAGTATAAGTTTGAAACACTTCCGATCGAATTGATTAAAAAAGCAAAACATCATGGATTCAGCGATGAGCAAATTTGCAGAATCATGCAAGATGGCAACGAAGATGATTTGTATGAAAAGAGAAAAGCAGCCGGTATCACCCGTGTTTACAAAATGGTAGATACGTGTTCAGCAGAATTTGAGGCCAAAACTCCTTATTTCTACAGCAGTTTTGAAAACGAAGGTGTAAACGAAAGCAAAGTAAGCGATAAGAAAAAAATCATTGTACTGGGATCAGGCCCGAATCGAATTGGACAGGGTATTGAGTTTGATTACTGTTGTGTACACGGATTATTGGCAATCAAAGAATGTGGATACGAAGCCATCATGGTGAACTGCAACCCTGAAACTGTATCTACTGATTTTGATGTTGCTGATAAACTCTATTTTGAACCTGTTTATTGGGAACACCTTTGGGAACTCATCGAGCATGAGAAGCCAGAAGGCGTGATTGTGCAATTGGGTGGACAAACAGCGTTAAAACTAGCAGAGCGTTTAAACAAGAAAGGTATCAAGATCATCGGTACTTCGTTTGATAACATGGATATTGCTGAAGACCGTGGACGTTTCAGTGATATGCTGAAGAAGTTACAAATTCCCTACCCTGAATATGGAACTGCTTATGATGTTGACGATGCAGTTGAGGTTGCTAAAAAAGTAGGATACCCTGTTTTGGTAAGACCTTCTTATGTGTTGGGCGGACAACGCATGCGGATTGTAATCAATGATGAAGAATTGGAGTCTGCAGTTGTAAGTTTACTCAAACACATCCCCGGCAATAAAATCCTGATCGATCATTTCCTCGATCGTTGTCAGGAAGCTGAAATCGATGGCATTTTCGATGGTGAGCAATTCCACGTGATGGGTGTGATGGAGCATATAGAGCCGGCTGGTATCCACAGCGGAGACAGCAATGCAGTTCTACCAGCATTCAACTTAACACCCATGGAAGTAACAACCATGGAATTTTATGCAGAAAAAATTGCGAGAGCTTTAGACATCAGAGGATTGATCAATATTCAGTTTGCTGTGAAAAATGGACAAGTTTATGTCATAGAAGCCAACCCGAGAGCTTCTCGCACAACCCCATTCATTGCCAAAGCATATCAAATTCCATATTTGAATATTGCAACCCGTGTGATGATTGGACATAATAAACTTGCGGACTTCACATTTGAGAAAAAACTGGAAGGGTTTGCTATCAAAGAACCCGTATTTAGCTTTGATAAATTTCCTGGAGTAAATAAAGAGCTTGGACCCGAAATGAAATCAACAGGTGAGGCGATTCGCTTTGTAAAAGATTTACGAGATCCCTATTTCAGAAATTTATACAAAGAAAGAAGCATGCACCTGAGCAAATAACGTCTTAGTGCTTGTTCGCGATATCGTCGCAGACTGATAAAATAATAGTGCAAGCATCTTGTATCTGCTGATCGGAGATGTTCAATGGCGGGGCCAATCTTAAACAATGAGAAGCAAATAAAAACCAATCGGTAAACACCCCCTTGGTAATGCACCCATCGATAACAGCTTTGTTCGTATCCCAAGAATCAAATTCAAGGGCCATTAAAAGTCCCTCTGATCGAAATGACTTTATCATGGGATGAATGAGGATTTTTCTGAATACCTCAGATTTGATTTGAACCCCATTCATCAGCTTATCCTGAATCAGCACATCTAAAGCCGCTTCTCCTGCAGCGCAGCATACGGGATGTCCACCAAACGTACTGATATGACCCAATACGGGATCGGTTGTCAGCGTTTGCATCATTTCGTGACTTGCAATAAATGCACCCAAGGGCATGCCACCCCCTAACGCTTTACCTACTAAAAGAATATCCGGCACAATATTCAACTGCTCAAACGCAAACAAGGAACC
>JBEDAP010000201.1:0-2572 GCA_041177705.1 Bacteroidota bacterium | reverse complement strand
TCATCGTTCATCGCGACAGCAATATTGTTGTGCCCTATGTAACCATCACCAATGAAACGGTTGATAAAAAATCGGCTTATGTGGCCAACTATAAGGGTTATTTTTCCTTTGTAGCTCACGAAGGCGATACCCTGAGTTTTAGTGCAGTAGGTTTTGGCAAACAGTCGCTTACCATTCCGAAAAATCTACCGGATGATAAATACACTGTGTTGGTGAAAATGAGACAAGAAATTGTGAGTTTACCAATGGTGAGGGTCTATCCTTGGGCCAGTGAAGATGAATTCAAAAAAGAATTCTTGACCATGAAAATTGCGGATGATGACCTGGCCATTGCTAAAAAAAATGTCTCCAATTCAAGTATTGTGAGTTTGGCGCAAACGCTGCCGAGAGATGGGCAGGAGTTACAGTCTATGAATTTTAGGAACAGCCACATCAATATGATGAACCGGAACATCAATCAGCGTTATGCCAATCCGCTGCTCAATCCATTTGCCTGGGGTGCCTTCATTCAGCAGATCATGCAAGGCGATAAGAAAAAGAATAATTGATCAACGCTTTTTGCGTAGAGACGGGAACCTCATTTTGTAGTCTACCTTCACCAATCCTTTACTAATTGCTTCCAGTTTGTTTTTAAGCATGGCTTTACGCAACGGACTCAGTCTGTCGGTTAAAAGTTTTCCTTCTATGTGATCGTATTCGTGTTGAATGACACGGGCAGCCAAACCATGATAGCTTTCTTCGTGCCAATTCCAGTTTTCATCCTGGTATTTAATGGTGAGCTTTTCCGATCTGCTTACATCTTCACGGATATCCGGAATACTCAAACAGCCTTCATTGAATGCCCATTTTTCTCCATCCTCTTCGGTAATCACCGCATTGATGAACACCTTCTTGAAGTCTTTCAATTGAGCATCGTCTTCTTCAAAGGGCGAAGCATCAATTACAAACAAACGAATGGATAAACCTATCTGAGGTGCTGCCAAGCCAACTCCCTGTGCATGGTACATGGTTTCGAACATATCGTCGATAAGTGCATTGATTTCCGGATAGTCTGGACCGATTTCAGTAGCTACTTTTTTCAATACCGGATCACCGTAGGCAACAATTGGCAATTTCATATTACAAACATACGATTTTGGAGCTAGTTGCCGGCTGGTTCAAACACCAAGATGCTTAATTCTTTCGGATCAAAAACCTCATTGGCAATACTCAAGATTTGTGCTTCGCTTACCCGATTGATCTTTTCAAACAAAACCTCCAAGGGATCGATACTGCCATAGTCGAGCAGGCTTTTAGAAAGAGAAATGATCAAATTCAGGTAGTTTTCTTCAGCCAGGGCTATCTGCCCGATGAATTTTTGTTTGGCACGCTGCAGCTGCAAAGCCCCCATTTTTATCTCCCTCAGTTTTTTTAATTCTTTGTGAACCAAGCGGAGTGCTTTGTCCATTTTTTCAGCATCGGTACCCATGTAAATAGAAAACATTCCGGTATCGCTCAATGGAATAAAGCTCGACTCGATGGTGTACGCAATGCCATGTTTTTCTCTGATCTCCAGGTTTAATCGTGAACTCATGCCCATGCCACCCAGTAAATTATTTACTAATAAAAGGCCCTCTCTATCAGTATGGTGAATACTGTAAGCTCTGTTTCCCATTACGGCATGGCTCTGATGGATGGATTTACGTTCTCTTTGAATTTTTGGTTGATAATGACCTGGGTTACTTCGATTTTTTCTGGGTTTGCTTGCCGGGATGTCTCCAAAGATCTTTTCGCAAAGCTTAATGATCTTGTTGAAGTCATACTGGCCAATAATACCGACCACCATTTCATCGGTCCGGTAGTTTGAGCTAATAAAATCAAGGATATTCTTTCTACTTAAACTCGCTACACTTTCCGGAGTCCCCAAAATATTCCTCCCCAGAGCATGATCTTCAAACAAAAAACCCTCAAAATCATCTTGAATGGCTTCTTCGGGTTGGTCAAGATAAGAGGCAATTTCATCTAAAATCACTTCTTTTTCTTTTTGTATTTCTTCTTCAGGAAATAAGGAATGAAAAACAAGATCCTCGAATAAATCGAGGGAACGCTCCAGGTATTGGTTTAAAAATGAAGCATGAATGCAAGTATATTCTTTGGTGGTATAGGCATTCAAATCAGCTCCAATCAGCTCCAAACGGTTTAAAATTTGGGTGGTATTTCTCTTTTCTGTCTTCTTGAACAAAAGATGTTCAATTAGGTGTGCTAAGCCATCTTTCCCATTTTCCTCATCCCTCGAACCCGAATTGATTAAAATACAAGCATGGGCAATAGCCGAAGGGTGTGGTTTTAATAAAATTCGAATACCGTTCGGGAGGGTATGTATTGAATGATCCATGCGATGCAAAACTACATTTTTATAGCCAGATCATTTATCTTCACCCTTTTATGAGCAATCAGCTTGTTTATTTCTTTTGACTTGATTTATAATTCTTTTTGAATTGCTCGTACCTTGGGTTGGATACATTTCTGATGTACGATTGATTAGGGTTCTTCTTTGCGAAATCCTGATGGTATTCTTCCGCTCTCCAAAATT
>JBEDAP010000200.1:0-3571 GCA_041177705.1 Bacteroidota bacterium | reverse complement strand
CAATACATCAAACTGGTCGCCACGGAAGAAGGAATTGGTTCTGAGTATGTTCGTGCTCCTCGTCTTCCTCTCGTAGGCGAAGAAAGAGAACGAATTCTGAAAGTAATCCGCGATGGAATTAAAACGCGACCAAAATTATAAGCATGTACCAAGACGCTACTATTGAAGAAGTTCAAGCCGCTCTGGAAAAATCATACGCAGCTTTCAAGTCTTATGCAAAGCTGCCACTGAAATCAAGAGCCTCGCTAATGAAGGCTATTGCATCGGAAATTGAAAAACTAGGAGACGAATTGATTCAAATTACCATGCAGGAAACCAATCTTCCTGAAGCACGATTGAAAGGGGAGAGAGCCAGAACCATCTACCAATTGAATAGCTACGCAGATGCATGTGAAAAAGGCGACTGGCTGGAAGCGAGAATTACAGCTGCAATACCGGATCGAACTCCACCCCGACCAGATATTCGGAAAATGATGGTTCCTGTTGGTCCGGTTGTTGTATTTGGCTCCAGTAATTTTCCGTATGCTTACTCAACTGCAGGTGGAGACACAGCATCTGCTCTTGCAGCTGGATGCAGTGTGGTAGTTAAGGCACATCCTGCACATCCAAAAACATCTGCGCTGGTTGCTTCTGCCATTCAAAAAGCACTAGCAACACAAGGATTGGACCCCAATATTTTTATTCATCTCTACGGTGCTTCCCATGAAGTAGGAAAAGCTTTGGTTACAAATCATCGAACCAAAGCAGTTGGCTTTACGGGTTCGATGCAAGGTGGAATGGCCTTGTTCAATTGGGCCAATCAACGCAAGGAACCCATTCCGGTTTTTGCAGAAATGGGAAGTGTAAACCCTGTATATCTTTTCCCAGATAAATTGAAGGCAGATTCTGTGTCTGTTGCACAGATGTATGCAGAATCCATCACGCTGGGCGTTGGCCAGTTTTGTACCAACCCTGGAGTGATCGTTGGAATTGATTCAGTATACTTGGAAAGTTTTGCTGAAAGCTTAGCAGAAAAAATACAAGCAATCCAGTTAGGAAAAATGTTGCACGAAGGAATTGCTGATTCCTATCGCGCTAAGTCAGCTGAAATGCTGAAACAAGCATCAGTGGTTTCCTTGACACCTGATTCTGGAAATGAAAATTCAATTCAAGCGATAGTAGCAAAAACAACAGCAGCCGAGTTTTTAAAAAACACAAAACTACATCAAGAAGTTTTTGGTCCATTTTCTTTGTTGGTAACCTGTAAGAATATGGATGAAATGAAAGCTGTTGCAGCTTCCATGGAAGGTCAACTGACTTCATCTCTTTTGGCTACTGTTGAAGAAATACGTGCGCATGAAGATCTGGTGGACGATATCAAAGAAAAATGTGGCAGAATGATTCTAAACGGTGTTCCAACCGGAGTTGAAGTTTGCCAAGCGATGCATCACGGTGGACCGTTTCCTGCTACCACCGATTCACGATTTACATCGGTGGGTCCGGATGCTATCAAGCGTTTTGCAAGGCCAGTATCCTTTCAAAACTTTCCCGATTCACTTTTGCCGGATGAATTGAAACTTGAAAATCCATTGCTTATTCACCGCATTGTTGAATAATCATTTATGAGATATCTCATCTTTCTTTTTTTGGGATTTTTCTTTCTGAATTCAGCAGCGCAGCCTGTTCCGGAACTTCAACATCCCGTTTTAAAAAATGCGATCCAAAAAATTGAAGCATTTCAACGGGAAGAGCGAAGATTGGATTCTGCATCCGGATTTCCCCTGGGTTTGCACGGAGAGGCCAATGCCAAACGCAGTCATGATTTTTATGCGGCGCTGGATCAAGAAATTAGTTCCATTCAAGGTTCGGGCTTGAGTTTTGCGGATGAGATCAATGCAGAGTTATTGAGATACAGTTTTGAAGATGAAATAGCAGACTTCAAATACCGAAGTTATTTAAACCCCATTCTTTCCGAAGGAGGTTTTCATACAAACATCACAGGCATCTCCAATACCGCTATTCGTTCTTCCCGCGATGCAAAATTGTATTTGGAAAAATTAAAAGACCTGCCAAGATACATGCGGGAGCATTTTGATTTGATGCGTCAGGGATTGTTGCTTGGCATTGCACAGCCAGTTGATGTGGTTAAAAGTTTCAATAACACGTATGAGGTTCATATCGTAAGTAATCCAGAAAATTCAATTTTCTTTAAGCCGTTTAATAAAAAGCCAACCACAATACCCGAAGATGAATGGAATGCTATTTTATTGGAAGCTCGAAAAACAATCGATCAGTATGTGGTTGCGGCATATAAAGAAGTAAAGACCTTTTTTGAAAAAGAGTATCTGACCAAGGCGCCCCAAAAACCCGGTGCTCTCCATATGCCTGATGGAATTGCTTTTTATCAGAATCGAGTAAGGCATTTTACAACTACCGATTTGCGGTATGATTCAATTTATGCTATTGGGATGCGTGAAGTAACTCGCATTCAGCAATCCATGCAATCTGTTATGAAGGAAGTTGGTTTTACCGGTGACCTCAAGGCATTCATTCAAATGCTCAGAACCAACCCTGCTTTTTATCCAAAATCGGGTGATGAACTCCTGAAAGAAGCTTCTTTCATTGCTAAAAAAATTGATGGAAAACTTCCAACATTGTTTGGAAGACTTCCCCGTCAACCGTATGGTATTGAACCGGTGCCTGCTGAAATTGCCCCAACTTACACAGCAGGTCGGTATTCACCTGCATCCATTAAAAGTACGCGTGCAGGAAACTATTGGGTTAATCTATACAATCTTCCATCGCGCACGTTGTATACACTGGAGGCACTTACGCTGCATGAAGCTGTTCCCGGGCATCATTTGCAAATGTCGCTTACTCAAGAGCTGGAGCATCTACCAGCTTTCAGAAGGAATCTTTATGTGAACGCGTTTGGCGAAGGGTGGGGACTCTATGCTGAATCCTTGGGCTATGAAATCGGGCTATACAAAGATCCATACAGTCGGTTTGGTCAATTGACCTATGACATGTGGCGCGCATGCAGATTGGTTATAGATGTAGGTATCCATGCCAAAGGATGGTCAAGACAAGAAGCAGTCGATTTTTTAGCTAAAAATTCCGCTTTATCATTGCATGAAGTAAATACAGAAATCAATCGCTACATCGCATGGCCTGGTCAGGCTTTGGCATATAAAATGGGCGAACTTAAAATCAAAGAATTAAGAAAAAAGGCAGAATCAGCTTTGGGAAACAAGTTTGATGTTCGATCTTTTCACGATCAATTGCTCTCAGAAGGTACACTTACGCTTCGTTTGATGGAAAAGTTAATTGACAAATACATCGAGACCAATAAGTAGCTAAACACAAGCGTATCAGCGAAAACAAACCACTGAGTTAAACCAAACCATCCTACATATTGGTAAAGTAAATACAAGCCTACCAAACATTTTACAGCTTCCCATAGATAGGCTTTTTCGTTTCCATCCATAAGCTCTGTCATGGAATAGACAAATAAAAAAATAAATCCTCCATACCAAAAAATACCCGGACTCCCGATGGCTGAAAGATTTCCAAACAGATAGGAAATGAACAA
>JBEDAP010000199.1:0-4831 GCA_041177705.1 Bacteroidota bacterium | reverse complement strand
ATCTATTTTCTGTATCGTCCGTCAAAGCTGCAACGCACACCGCGGTGATTTCCACAAGCTTCCAATTCTTTTACTTGAACCTGCTTGCCTTGAAACGTAAACTCCAATATGCAATGATCATCTGCTTTGTTGTAATGAAAAACTTTCGGTTTCACCTGCTCCAAATCTCCACGTAAACTTCCTTCGCATTCATTGCCGGAATTTTCTACATGTATGAAAAATTGAAGCTTGTTGGCTTTGCTTCCGTCTCTGACTGAAACAAAATTTCGTTTGTCTTTTTTAAAGTCGCCTGCAAATGGACTTTTACGCGGGAGAGTATCGATGGGATTGTAAACGACTTTGTCTTCAACCGGTTCATTGCTCTCGGTTAGAATCAATGTAAACAATCCTTCGGTATTGTAAACGTATGCACTTTTGTTGTAGTAGTATTTTCCATCACCCGTTTGCTTGGTTCTGTTTTTGATGATGGTCAATCTTTTATCTACTGCAGCTTCAGATACTGTTCTGGAGTCTGCATCTTTATGCAGCAATTCCATCGACGTACTAAATGCATTTTCCTTGTTGAAACAAATCAAATAAATTAATTTCTTCGACTTGCGTTCTGCCTTCAAAAACAAATACGTTTCTTCCGATTCTTCTGCCTTATACCGGGCACTGCGGTGAAATTGAATCTGCTTGGTATTGTCAAACTCTTTTTTAAAAATGCTGTCTGGTAAAAATTTATACACAACCGATTCTTTGATCAATAGGCTGTCGCTTTCTTTTGCAGTCAGGTCGGCTTGATCGTATGCAATGGGCAACGACTTCTCAGGAAAAGATTGGATAAAATCTTCTACATCAATGTTTTCATCTTGGTTGATGTCGATGGTTTCCTCCGAACAGGAGACAAATAGCACGATGCAAATCCATGTAAAAATCCTATGCATGGTTAGGGTTTGGGTAAAAATAGGCTAAAAGCTATTTATTTTCTCACTGCAAACGTTTGTGTATAAGATACACAATAAATGCCAATTCCAAGCTAAAAAAGAGTTATCTTGCGGCCTCATAAAAGCAAACGCATGACCAATTTCCGCAACTACACGCTTCCTTATGCGATTGATTCCAAGTTCTCCAAAAAGGCGGCGTACTTCTCCATGGAATTCGCCATTCATCAACCTTTAAAAATTTACAGTGGTGGACTCGGATTTTTATCCGGTTCTCATCTTCGCAGTGCATACGAGCTAAGACAAAATCTGATTGGTATTGGAATTTTGTGGAAATACGGGTATTACGATCAGGCTCGCAATCAAGATCAAACGTTGCAAGTTCAATGGAACGAAAAGATTTATAATTTCTTGGAAGATACCGGCATCAAGTTTCAAGTGATGATTCACGATGCTCCGGTATGGGTGAAAGTGTTTTACTTAAATCCGGAAACATTCAAAAGCGCTCCTCTGTTTTTATTGAGCACTGATTGTCCGGAAAACGATTATGTTTCTCAAACCATCACACACCGTCTATACGATGCAAATGTAGCTACCAAAGTAGCACAATTTATTTTATTAGGTGTAGGTGGAGCTAAGCTGGTTGATGAATTGGGATTCAATCCGGATGTATATCACCTGAATGAAGCGCATGCTATTTCCTCTGCTTTTTATCTGCTGAATAAAAATGGAGGTGATCTCAAAGCGTTGAAAAAGCAATTGGTATTTACCACCCATACTCCCGAGGAAGCCGGAAATGAGAAACACGATATCTACCTCTGCAACAAGATGTCGTATTTCTGCGGAATGCCTTTGGAAAAAGTTCGCGAAATCACCGGCATGCACGATGATCAATTCAATCACTCGCTTGTTGCGCTTCGCTTTGCTCGCTTGTCCAATGCAGTTTCAGAATTACACGGGCATGTAAGTAGAAAAATGTGGCATAAACACGAGGGTGTTTGTCCCATTATCCACATAACCAACTCCCAAAACTGGAGATACTGGGCCGATAAGCAATTGTATTTTTCCATGGATGAGCAAAACGAAGAGCGTTTCATCGACCGCAAGCGGTATTTAAAAAAACGCGCTTTTGATTTGGTTGCTGACCAAACCGGCAAGCTGATGGATCCCGATGTATTTACCATTGTTTGGGCCAGAAGATTTGCAGGCTACAAGCGTGCAGATTTGTTGACACGCGATCGTGAGCGTTTTGAAGATTTATTATACAATTCAAAATATCCTGTACAATTCATTTGGGCAGGAAAGCCTTATCCGGTTGATTATCCTGCCATCACCGAATTCAACCATTTGGTTCATATCAGCAAGGCGCATAAAAACATGGCGGTTTGCACCGGCTATGAATTGGGACTGAGTAAGAGATTGAAACAAGCTGCAGACGCTTGGTTGAACAACCCCCGTGTTCCTCGTGAAGCATCTGGAACCAGTGGTATGACTGCTGCCATGAATGGAGCTGTGAATGTTTCTACCAACGACGGATGGATTGTTGAGTTTATCAATCATGGCAACAATGGATTTGTAGTGCCCCCACAAGATTACGAAAGAATGCACGTGCAAGACCAGGATCAATACGACTTAGATGAATTGTATCGCATCCTCAAGGAAGAAGTACTTCCGATCTATTACGAAGCACCTCATACCTGGAGACAGATCGTTCAAAATGGAATGAAAGATGTTCGCTTCCGTTTTGATTCCAACCGCATGGCTACGGAATACTACGATTTGCTTTACAACGGTTAATTTTTGGGGAGTAGCATTTTGTATCCGGATTTGATTCTTCCGGTACTGATGTCTTCGAGTTTTTTCTTGAGCATTTTCCTTTTCAACAAGGCAATGTGATCAATGAATAGTTTCCCTTCGATATGATCGTATTCATGCTGAATGACACGGGCATTGAAACCCGAATGAACAACGGTATGTTTTTGAAACTGTTCATCTAAGTACTCCATTTCAATTATATCCGGTCTGCTCACTTCTTCTCTAAAGCCCGGAAGACTGAGGCAACCTTCATCGCAAGACCATTCCTTGCCTTTGTACTCACTGATTTTCGGATTGATATAAACTTTTTTAATCCCTTTTTCTCCTTCAAAAATCTTACGCTCTTCTTCATCGCACCCTGCATATACTTGCTCTGTATCAACCACAAACAAGCGAATGGAATGATTCACCTGTGGAGCGGCCAATCCCATTCCATGCGCGTGGTACATGGTCTCCCACATATTTTCAATCAACAGTTCCAGACCTGGATAGAGGGCATCTATGTCTTTGCCAACCTGTCTAAGAACGGGATGTCCATATGCCACAATGGGTAAAATCATGGCACAAAGTTAGTAAATCGATTTTATTGGGAGTGTTTATCCAAATAATCCTGCAGTAGGAGTGTAGCCGCTATCAAATCCGTATTTTCTTTTATTTGACGTTCACTCTTTTTCATCCCCATGGCAATCATTTGCTTCGAGGCCTCTTTGGAAGTATAGGATTCATCCCAAACGATAATTCTCATCGTCGGGAAGAGGTTTTTCAATCTTCTTCTGCAGTGATCAACAGCAGGGGTAGCGTCTGTCGGTGACCCATCTGAATGCAGGGGAAGTCCAATCACAATCGCTTCAACCTCTTCTTTTGCTATATATTCTTGGAGATAGGGGTAGAGCTCTGGCGTGTTCAAGGCAACAAGGGGAGAAGCAATAATTTTGAGTGGATCTGTTACGGCCAATCCTGTGCGTTTGTTTCCAAAATCAATGGCTAAAAGTCTTCCCATTTATCCAAAGATAACCATATCTGTTATGGCAAATCCTGCAAAAACAATGCTGGCTATTCCGTTGGTGGTCATGAAGGCAAGATTTACTTTGCTCAGATCAGAGGGTTTTACCAAGATTTGCTGATAGATCAGCAACAAGCTAAAGATTCCAGCACCGATATAATATAAGAAGTGTAGGTTGTATAGATAGCCGCAACCCAAAATCAAAATCACAGTAAACGCATGCAAGACTCTGGAGATCTGTAAAGCATTTTTTCTTCCCCGTTGCGACGGGATTGAAAACAAGCCTTGTGATTTATCAAACTCATCGTCTTGGAGTGCATAGATGATATCAAAGCCACTAACCCAGCCGATGACGGCCAATGATAATAATACAACGGCAAGATGCATGCTGTTGGTGACTGCTATGTAAGCCCCGGCTGGGGCTAGGGAGAGTCCCAATCCCAATACCAAATGACATAAAGAAGTAAATCGCTTGGTATAGCTATATCCCAAGATCACCAACAAGGCAATTGGTGAAAGCAGAAAACAGGTAAAGTTGATTAAATAGGCGGCTGCCATAAAGAGCGCGCTATTCAAAATCGTGAATCGAAGTGCACTGGATGCACTGATGATACCGCTGGGGATTTCGCGTAATGCAGTTCGTGGGTTTTTTGCATCAAACTCACGATCGAGATAGCGATTGAATGCCATGGCTGCGCTGCGTGCAAAAACCATACACAGAAGTATTCCAATAATAATTATGGGTTCTGCATTTGTATTACGCAGTCCCATTACATACCCAGTTAATGCAAAAGGCAATGCAAAAATGGTATGTGAAAATTTGATCAGGGAAAGGTAGTGGCCAAGTTTCTTCATGTCGACAATCGTTTATACAATTCCCAAAGAACAATACCTGCCGCTACGCTGATGTTGAAGGAATGCTTGCTTCCGAACTGTGGAATTTCAATGCTGTTGTTGCAGGTTGCAATGGCTTGTTCACTTACTCCCTCTGCTTCGTTGCCAAATACAACAGCAATTTTTTCTCCCGGCTTGATTTGGATTTGATCCAAGGGAATGCTGTTGTGCACTTGCTCTATCGCAAATGTATTAT
>JBEDAP010000198.1:0-5083 GCA_041177705.1 Bacteroidota bacterium | reverse complement strand
GATATATATGCAACGCAACGAGATCAAGCTGCGGCAGGTGTAGCACAGCAGCTTGCACAAGTAGAGAATGCTTCTGCTAGTTTAGGATCGTTCAAAGCGAGATTGGATCAGGCGGAACGTCAATACAATCGCCAAAAGCAATTGTATCAAGAGAAAGTGATTTCCAAGTTGGAGTATGAGCAATCTGAAAATGCGTATTTAACAGCCAAAGCGGATTACAGTGCAGCACAGCAATCAATAAAAAGCGGACAGGCCGGCGTGGCTAGTGCAAGAGCTAGCTTGCAGCGTGCTAATAAAGACTTGGGAAGAACCAGTGTATTTGCGCCTATGAGTGGCATCGTTTCTTTGTTGAATGTGAAAAAGGGAGAGCGTGTGGTTGGTAATTCCATGATGGCGGGTACCGAGATGATGCGTATTGCAGACATGCGCGTGATAGAAGTTCGTGTAGATGTAGGTGAGAATGATATTCCTAAAGTAAGCATCGGAGATACCGCTATGGTGGAAGTAGATGCATACAATAAAAGAAAGTTTAAAGGATTGGTGACACAAATCTCTTCTACGAGCAGAGGTGCTGGGGGTGCTGCGCTTGCAGCATCTACGGATGCGACCAATTATGAAGTTCGAATTCGACTCATGCCAGAGAGCTATGCAGACCTCATTGATCCTTCTAAGCCCAAAAGTTTTCCATTTAGACCCGGCATGAGTGCCAATGCGGATATACAAACTCAAACGCATTACAATGTTTTATCGGTTGCCATCAATGGAGTTTCTACGAGAGAAATTTCAGATACGTTGCCTGTAGGACAGGAGAAAAAGAAAAAAGAGAAAAAAGAAGAAGCTCCTGCGGACGCAAATGCTGAAGACGGGGCAGTTAAAAATTTAGATGAGCTTAGTGAAGTGGTATTTGTTTTGCAAGCCGATGGAACGGTGAAGCGCGTGAATGTAAAGTCGGGTATTCAAGATCTCAACTATATTGAAATTACAGAAGGGTTGAAGGAGGGAGATGAAGTTGTAGTTGGTCCCTATTCAACTGTGAGCAAAACACTTCGTACGGGGATGAAAGTAAAAGTGGTGAAGAAGGAAGAGTTATTTGAAGTGAAAAATTAAGCATGAAGTTCGGCGTCATTGGAAGTGGCAGCTGGGGAACAGCGTTGGCAAAAATTTTGCTTGACAACGGTAATGAAGTGATTTGGTGTGTTCGCTCGCAAAAGATTGCAGATCATATCAATCAACGGCATCACAATCCGGCATATCTAAGTTCAGTCTATTTCGATACCAGTCGTTTACAGGTTTGCATTGATCCAGTTGAAGTTTTTAAAACTGCCGATCATATCATTTTAGCAGTCCCTTCTGCCTATGTAGATGGGTATATTCAAACTGCGATTCCTTATTTTTCGCGTGAATTCTCTCTTGTATCTGCTGTTAAGGGGTTGTTGCCTGAAAAAAATCTATTGCTCAATCATTATTTACGTGATTCAATTGGAGTGGATGAATCTAGGTATTTAGCTATTATGGGGCCATGTCATGCGGAAGAAGTAGCAGCTGAAAAACTTTCTTATCTGACATTCGCAGGCACGGATAGCCAACGCGTTTCATTGCTGGCATCTGCATTTTCGAATGCGTATATTCAAACCGTTTGCAGCAGTGATGTAAATGGTGTTCAATATGCTGCTGTTTTGAAAAACATATATGCTTTGGGTACAGGCATGGCCAGTGGATTAGGCTATGGAGATAATTTTCAAAGTGTATTAGTTGCCAATGCCGCAGGAGAGATGAAAAGATTTCTCCAGGCAGTTCGAGACGCAGGGCATGAGCAGATCAATCATGCGGCCTCTGTTTATTTGGGCGATTTGTTGGTGACCTGTTATTCGCTGTTCAGCCGAAATCGTTCCTTTGGTAACATGATTGGAAAAGGATATCGCGTTGAAGCCGCTAAATTGTCTATGCAAATGGTTGCAGAAGGTTATCCTGCATCCAAATGCATTCATGAAATAAATAGAGTCAAGCAAGTGGATCTTCCTATCGTTGAAACTATTTACTCGATTCTATGGGAAGGGGAAGATGCAGAGATGGCCTTTTCCCAGTTGGAAAAGAAATTGATTTAGGTGGGGTATTAAATCTTGAAAAATTCAGCTGCGATTCCATCCGCTAAAAATTTTCCTTCTTCGCTTAATTTCCAGCTTTGTTCTGTTTCAATCATCTTTCCTGTTTGCACAAATCGTTTTATTTCTTCGTTCAGTGCGATGCAAGCTTTGTCTCCCCATTGATCTGAGATTCTTTTTTTGTTGATCCCTTCAGCTGTTCGCAATGAAGTCATGATATACTCATTCCATTGTTGCTCTGCTGTCAGCATCTCGCACTCTTGCGGAATTGTATCTTCTTCAATGGATTTGATGTACTGAATATTATTGGAAACATTCCAACACCTAGTGTTTTTTTGGTAAGAATGTGCAGAGGGACCTATTCCCAGGTAAGGTTTTCCTTCCCAATAGGATTTATTGTGTTTGCTTTCATGGTTTGGGATGCAAAAATTTGAAATTTCATAGTGCAGATATCCATGGGCATGCATTTGTTTAAGGAGCAAGGAAAAGCAATCGGCCTGATGATCGGGATTTACATTTTCTCGAGTTCCGGATTTTACCATATGATGCAAAGCTGTTTTTTCTTCGAGGGTTAGTGCGTAGCAAGAGATATGTGGAATTCTCAATTTAAAAACAAGAGAAAGATCTTTTTCCCAGGCTTTTAAAGACTGTTGTGGACTGCCATAAATGAGATCTATACTGAAGTTATCAAATCCAGCCTCTCTGATGCAGTCAATACATTTTAATGCCTGCTCTGCAGTATGTGCTCTATTCATCCATTGGAGAATATGGCTGTCAAACGATTGAATTCCTATGCTGAGTCGGTTTATTCCTGCTCTTTTCCATTCTACTGCTTTTTCAAGATGAATGTCATCTGGATTGGCTTCTAAAGTGATTTCGGGTGAGGCAATCACATCGAATTGCGCATAAATGGTATTGAGCAAGGTAGAGAGTTCTGATGTTTGCAGAAGGGATGGTGTTCCTCCTCCAAAATAGATGGTTTCAATGGGTTCTAAAAAAGTAGGGGCTTTGAGCTCAAGTTCGTGCGTGAGGGCTGCAATCATTTTTTCCTTCTGCCCCAAGGAGGTGGAAAAATGGAAATTGCAATAGTGGCATGCTTGTTTGCAGAAAGGGATATGGATATAAATACCTGCCATGTTAGCTATTCAGTGAACCGATGTAGATTTGCAAGAGTGAGGAAAAATCTTCATATCGTTATGATATTGGTTGGGGCATGTCTTTTGTATAACCAGGGACAATCTCAAATCAAGCATCGACTTCAGTTCTATATTTTAGATAAAGATACGATCAACCTCAGGGAGTTGGTTGGTTCTTCCGATCAATATGCAAATCAGCAAGCTTGTTTGGATTTTGTAAAACAAACTTTTTTATCTGCGTTGCGTTCAAAAGGATACCTAGCTGCATCCATAGATAGTTTAGCATCTGATTCGGCGTTAACACAGGCATGGGTGTATATTGGATCTGTTTATCAATGGGGCGAGCTTGTTTTAGATAGTGCTACTTCTGTTTGGTTAGAGAGCAAAGGAGCAAAGAGTTTCCCTGGATCAGGCACCTTGCTAACGGCTGAGCTTTTAGAAGATCAAAAAAGTGTTTTAATGGACGTCTTAGAGGAAAATGGATATCCATTTGCACGTTTCAAATTGGACAGCAGTTATTTCAAAGAAAATCGATTGTTTGCCAGGCTTCGGTTAGATCGCGGTCCATTGTATCGTATTGATAGTTTGGTAGTGGACGGAGAAATTCGAGTACGCCGACGTTTTTTGGAGCAATACTTAGGAGTAGGGGGAGGCAGAATTTATCAGAAAACTCAGTTGGAGTCTGTTTCGGGTCGACTTGCTGATTTAGGTTTCCTTCGAGAGAGAAAACCCTGGGACCTCAATTTGTTGGGGACAGGATCCATCCTAAATCTTTATTTGGAACCTCAGAGAACCAGTCGCTTTAATCTGTTAGCGGGACTTATGCCTTCGAACAATCAAATTGGGGGGAAGCTCTTGTTGACTGGCGAGGCGGATTTAGCATTGAGAAATGCATTTGGAGAAGGAGAGGAGCTGATTCTGACCTGGCAACAGATACAGGTGAAGTCGCCGCGACTTCAAGTTGGTTTTCAAAAGCCGTATCTTTTTGGAAGTGGAATTGGAATTGATTTTCAGTTTGATTTGTTGAAAAAAGACTCCTCGTTTTTAACGCTGAATGCTCGTTTAGGAATTCGGTACGAGCTTTCTAAAAAGCAGACTGGCAAGATATTCGTTCAGCAGTTTACCAGCAATTTGATAGAGGTAGATACAGGGTTTATAAAACGTACGAGGCAGCTTCCATCCTTTCTTGACTTCCGAACTACAACGATGGGTGTTGAGATCAACCATATCTCTACTGATTATCGCTTGAATCCTAGAAAGGGATGGGAATGGAATTTGAGAGCAGTAGCTGGATTGCGGAGAACAACACGGAATAATTCAATTCTAGCTCTCACCAAGGATGCATCCGGAAATGTGTTTGATTTCAAATCGTTGTATAGCAATATTGAAACCAATGCATATCAGGTGAAAGCTAATTTCAAGATCAACCGGTTTACTCCATTGGGCAGACAAGCTACACTCAAATCCGGACTTCAATCAGGGTGGGTGCAAAGTAAACGCCTATTCTTGAATGAATTGTATCAATTGGGAGGGATCAAAACCTTACGCGGGTTTGATGAAGAAAGTATTTTTGCCAGTCGATTTGCTATTGCCACATTGGAATACCGTTATTTGATTGGTGTGCAGTCGAATTTATACGCATTCATCGATCAGGGGTTTTTAGCACGCAGAAATGTTCCTCAAACATTCAGTAATTCTTATACAGGCATTGGATTTGGCTTGAGTTTTGAAACCAAATCCGGCATTTTCAATTTGGCATATGCTGCAGGAAAGAGGGCAGGAGAATCGTTTAATTTTCGGGAGTCTAAAATTCATTTCGGATTTGCAAGTCTGTTTTAACCAGAG
>JBEDAP010000197.1:0-3800 GCA_041177705.1 Bacteroidota bacterium | reverse complement strand
GTTGATTTCAACACACCAGTGGAAAAAATAAGCAGCATGATTACAAAAGAAATGGGTGCTGTTTTGGCTTCGGACGATACCGGAACGCTTCATATCGTGACCAAATACGACATTTTACAGTCGTTTGCCAAGTAAAGCACGTAAAAATACGTGTTCAACGTCTCGTAGTTCTACTCCTTTGCCTGTAATTTCCGAACACCGATAAAAGGGAAGTTTTGCTCTTGTATACATTATGTGGTGATGGTATTTTTGTATTGTCAAGCGATTGACAAATCATCCTAGAAAAACCAACCATCCAAGATCCTTTGAAAAAAATCCAATATCCTAACGAACAAACCCTACCCATTATCCAATATCCTAAACCAAAAACCTAAATCCAATTGTCCAGAAGCCAATCCAAATCCAAAAAACCAAGGTACAGAACCGTGAAAAAGAAAATTTAACCAAAAAGGCTTTTGACAATAAAAACCCGACGTTCTCGTCGGGTTTTTTGTTTAGAGTATTCCTTTGGTTGTTGGCATTACATCATGAAACGGATCTTTTCTTACAGCCATCCGAATCGCCTTTGCAAATGCTTTGAAAATAGCTTCAATCTTATGGTGTTCGTTATCACCCCTAGCGTAGATATTCAAATTGCATTTTGCTGCATCTGAAAAAGACTTGAAAAAATGAAAGAACATTTCAGTAGGTACATCCCCCACTTTTTCTCGTTTGAATTCAGCATCCCATACAATCCAATTCCTTCCCCCAAAATCAATTAAAACTTTTGCTTCAGCATCATCCATGGGAAGAGAAAATCCATATCGCTCCATCCCTCTCTTATCAGAAAGTGCTTGAAACATCGCTTCACCCAGTGCAATTCCAGTATCCTCAATCGTATGATGCTCGTCAACATGTAGATCTCCTTTTGCTTGTATGCGCAAATCCATTTTACCATGGCGGGCAAGCTGATCCAACATATGATCAAAGAAAGACAATCCAGTTTGTATGGAAGAGTTTCCTTTCCCATCTACATCCAATTCAACTTCAATCTGGGTCTCATGTGTATTGCGGATGTGCTTTACTTGCCTCAGTCCATGTTTTAGAAATTGATATATCGATTTCCATTCATCCGTTTCAAGCACGATACAATTTTTCAAGGTTGAATCCAATGCCTGAACATCTATTTTTCCTGCTCCCTCTTCGTTATTAATCAAGATACATTTAGCACCTAAGTTGTAAGCTAATTGAATATCCGTCAATCGATCACCGATCACATAACTTCCATGTAAATCATAATTGGAATTGTTGATGTACTTCGTAAGCATTCCAATCCCAGGCTTGCGGTTGGGAGATTGGTCACTGGGTAAGCTGGGATCAATAAATACTTCATCAAAAACAACACCCTCCGACTTAAATGTATTGAGAATCAATTGCTGTATAGGCTCAAAAGTCTCTGTTGGAAATAAATGCGTTCCTAATCCATCTTGATTGCTCACCATAGCCAATTCAAAATCAAATTCCTGGGTAATACGCGACAAAAATTGAAATACTTCAGGATAAAACTGAAGTTTGGAAATATGATCGATTTGAAAAGTTGGTGGGGCCTCTTTAATCAACGTTCCATCCCTATCAATAAATAAGACTTTTTTCATTTCAAATTCAATTTATATTCCTGAATGGCTTGAATTAATTTTTTATTTTCTATTTCGGTACCAACTGTTATACGAAGTGAATTATCGCATAATATAACTTGACTTCTATCCCTGACAACAATTCCCTGGTTCACAAGATGAGCATACATATTTTTGGCGTCGCGAAATACTACCAACAAGAAATTTGCATCAGAGGGATACACTGTTAACACCTGCTCCAATTGCTGAAGACCTTGACTAAGACTATTTCGCAATTCAACTAAACTCAATATCATCTCGTTCACTTGTTCTACTTCATCCAATGCTTTTAAAGCCAACTCTTGTACAGGTGCGCTGATGTTATACGGAGGCTTTACTTTATTTAAATAGGAAATGATTTCCTTGGAGGCAAATGCCATTCCCAAACGAATTCCAGCCAATCCCCATGCTTTGCTAAACGTTTGCAAAACGATCAAATTGGGATAATCATTCAAATCCGTTAAAAAGGATTTCTGCTTGGAGAAATTAATATACGCCTCATCCACCACAACCAATCCGTCGAAGTTATTCAAGATCATTTCAATATCCTGACGGTCGATGCTGTTCCCGGATGGGTTATTCGGTGAGCAGATCCAAATCACTTTGGTATTCGCTTGAATTGACTCTTCAATTTTTTCAAGATTCAATTGGAAGTTAGTTAGCAAGGGAACTTTAACAACTTCAACATTATTAACTTGTGCAGATACTTCATACATGCCGTAGGTAGGCGGAAAAACAAGCACCTGATCCACAGCAGGTTCACAAAAACATCGATAAATCAGGTCGATGGGTTCATCACTGCCATTCCCTAGAAAAATTTGATCAGCAGGTACATTTTTTATAGAGGATATCTTCGATTTAAGTTCAAGTTGCAATGGGTCCGGATACCGGTTGTACCATTTCAACAATGGAGACCCCAGTGAATTCTCGTTGGCATCCAAGAATACATCGGCTTGCCCTTTGAATTCATCTCTTGCAGATGAATAGGGTTTCATAAACTTGATATTGGGTCTTACAAGGGTGTCTAAATTAAACATCACGTAAAGAATTAATTCTAATTTTCACAGCATTGGCATGGGCATCTAAACTCTCCGCCTCCGCCATATCAATGATAGTTTTCGCTATATTTTTTAACCCGATTTCACTGATGTGCTGATACGTTACTTTTTTGATAAAGCTATCTACGCTCACACCTGCATAGGCTCTTGCAAATCCGTTTGTTGGTAACGTGTGGTTGGTACCACTTGCATAATCACCCGCGCTTTCTGGAGTGTAATGCCCTAAAAAAACAGATCCAGCATTGATAACCTTCACGGCATAAGGATATGGATCATGCGAAGCAATGATAAGATGCTCTGGAGCATAAGTATTAACACAATCCATCACGTCTTGCATCGAATCCAGTAATACCAGCTTGCTATTTTCCAATGCCACTCTTGCTATTTCTTTCCGTTCGATTAACTCGAGTTGTGCAAATACCGATTTCTGTGTTTGTTCAATAATCGTTTTGGAATCTGAGATGAGAACGACTTGAGAATCCGGACCGTGTTCAGCCTGTGAAAGTAAATCGGCGGCAACAAAATCCGGATTGGCAGTAGCATCTGCCATAACACATACTTCGCTTGGTCCAGCAGGCATATCGATTGCTACCCCATCCAACTGAATAAGCTGTTTTGCTGCCGTAACATATGAATTACCTGGTCCGAAAATCTTATAGACTTTCTTGATACTGGATGTTCCGTAGGCCATTGCAGCAATGGCCTGCGCACCTCCACATTTGTAAATTTCCTTGATACCCACCAGGTCAGCCGCATATAAAATGGCAGGATGAATTGAGCCATCCCGAGAAGGAGGAGTGCATAATACGATTTCGCTACAGCCAGCAATAGAAGCAGGAATACCCAACATCAATACCGTTGAAAACAACGGAGCAGAACCACCGGGTATGTAAATCCCTACCCGATCGATTGCAATGGATCTTCTCCAGCACACAACACCTTCCATGGTTTCTACTTTTCTACTTTCTTCGATTTGAGTTCCATGGAATTTTTTGATATTGGCACAAGCTTGTCGAATTGCATCTTTCAAAAACTCGCTGATGGCGTGATGACTTTTCTTTATTTCAGCATCGGAGACTTTAAGTTTGCG
>JBEDAP010000196.1:0-10904 GCA_041177705.1 Bacteroidota bacterium | reverse complement strand
TAAAGAACGATCCCAATATTTTTTGAAAATATTGGCACTGTCGTTTTGATTAAACCTTTTAGTATTCGCAATACTAGAGTCCATTCCCTTGAAAACCTCTTGCCAGCGAAGTCCGTCGGTCGTTATTATAATAAGCTTTTGGTCTTTATCCTGCGCTTGTGAAACAAAGAGCAAAATTGAAAAGCAAAGAATTAAAAAACTACGCATTCTGCATAAATTAAGGGCAATAATATTCCTTAATTTTTGGTTGTTAATTACGGAATTGTAAACAAATCTTGAACTAATGTTTAAGAAGTTAATTTAACCTCATGACTTTGTGGATTCAGGTGCAAAACTCAAAACGAAAAATTAGTTGAAATTTATTTTTTCCGAATGAGATAAGCCAACGCCACCATCACCAATAAAAAAATCATCCCGGTAAACTGATGTGCTACTCCAAGCCACAGCAGTGACTTCGCATCGTTTGCATTCAATACAGTTAAGATTCCCAACACCACTTGAACCAACACAACAACGATGGGCAATTTTTTAGTGAATTCAAACCATGTTCCTCCGTTCAATCTTTTGGCTTTAGCATACCAAATACCTACAACCACAACCAAAACATAAGCAAGAGTTCGGTGTATGAAATGGACAGCCAACGGATCGTGCGTAAATGTTTTCCAACTGTCGTTCCACATCGACGATGGAATGAATTCACCATTGATAGATGGCCAGGTAGTAGCAAAATTAGCTGCTTTCAATCCCGCCATGAATGCTCCAAAAATCAACTGAATAACCAAAAGCACAAGAACCCAGCTAGTGAATTTTTTTAGCGATGGATGGATGACCTTTTGATTCTCTGGTACAATCAGCATCATCGCAAACCAAAACGTAAAGCTAAGCAGCCCTAAAGCAGAAATGAAATGTATTGCCAGACGAATATGATCTACATAAAGCATTTCATCGTTCAATCCACTGGCAACCATAATCCATCCGATCAACCCCTGCAATCCTCCCAATAGAAATAAAATGATCATGGGATTGATCATCCATTTTTCAATTTTCTTTTTTACTACAAACCAAACAAATGGAATGGCAAATACAACACCAATCAATCTTGCCCACTCGCGGTGAAACCACTCCCAGAAATAAATAAACTTGAAATCGGATAATGTAAATTCAAAATTTAGATACTTATACTGACCAATGGTCTTGTATTGCTCAAATGCCTTCAACCAATCCGCCTCATTCATTGGTGGAACAGCACCTAAAATCGGTTTCCACTCAGTAATCGAAAGTCCGGATCCAGTCAACCGGGTTATCCCACCCAACAATACCTGAATGATTATCATGAAGACTCCTACCAAGAGCCATATCGCCACTGCATTGGATTTTCCTGTTCTCGCTTCTTGCATCATGCTGCAAAGGTATTGCTGCAAACGAACAGTGAACTTTTTTGATCTACTTTTTTAGCTACTTTGCAATCCATGCTTAAACCTTTTTACCAAGATCTCAGTCCCGAAGCCGGTTGTGATGAGGCCGGAAGAGGTTGTATGGCAGGAGCGGTTTTTGCAGCAGCAGTTATTTTACCTCAAGATTTTTGCGATCCCATACTCAACGATTCTAAAAAATTAAGCGCACTAAAGCGAAAAGATCTTCGAACCAGAATCGAAAGCCATGCAATCAGTTGGGCAGTAGCTCAAGTGGATGTAGAAGAAATTGACCAGATTAATATTCTAAACGCATCCATCAAAGCCATGCATTTGGCATTGGAAAAATTAACTACCAAACCTGCTTTTATTGTAGTGGATGGCAACCGATTTAAACCATTCAAAAAAATACCACACCAAACCATCATCAAAGGGGATGGGACCTATGCCTCTATCGCAGCAGCAAGCATATTAGCTAAAACCTACCGCGATGAATATATGGAAGAACAACATCGCCATTTCCCCCATTACAACTGGATCAAAAACAAGGGATACGGCACACTCGATCATCGCCAAGCCATGCATCAATTTGGGAGATGCATTCTTCACCGAAAATCGTTCAAACTCAAGCCCACCCAATTGGATCTTGAACTTTAACATTTTCAATATCCCTGCTGGTTAAACTTTCTGAATTTCAGCTCGTCTATCCTATGTAAAACAGTCACCATGAAACGATTTTCACTTGCAGTCATTACTGTAGCATTGATTTTAGGTATTGGTTCTAACGATGCAGAAGCAGCTCCCGTATCTCTAGAAAATGTTTCCATACAAACCTTGCATCATCCTAGATTAGGTATCAACCGAAATCCCAGAGTGAGAAAAATAAAGCGTCATATAGCTAGAAAGGAGATGAAAAGAAGATTGATGCGCAAAAGAGCAGGGGGACTGAGCATCTTCATTCGTTAAGCAGAGAGATTTTTTTAGCCGATAGCGCCTAGCCCTTGTCGCGTAACAATGGGCTCATCGGTTGTCATATCGATGATGGTTGAAAATTCCATTCCCCCAATTCCACCATCTATAACTAAATCTACTAGCTTTTCAAACTTCTCGTAGATCAATTCCGGATCGGTATACTCCTCAACCATCTCACCAGGCAAAGATGAACTGAGAATGGGTCGACCTACTGCTTCGGCAATAGCATGTGTGATGGTATGATTGGGTACTCGAAGCCCTATTGTTTCTTTCTTGCTCTTTAAAATTTTAGGAACTTCTTTACTCGCAGGAAGAATAAAAGTAAACGGACCAGGAATCAAATTTTTAATGAAGCGATACTGTGGTGTTGAAATCGATTTAGCATACTTACTCAAATCAGAAAGATCACTGCAAACAAAAGAAAGATTTGCTTTTTGCGGATCAATATTTTTGATTCTGCAAATACGCTCTACTGCTTTCTGATGAAAAATATCACACCCAAAACCATAAACTGTATCGGTGGGATAAATAATAACACCGCCGTTATGCAAACATTCAGCAACCTGACTAATCAACCGAGGTTGTGGATTATCAGGGTGTATGCGTATGATCATGAAGTACTAAGAAATAGTCCAGGTCTCGTTGCCTCTCAGCAATTTATTCAGATCTCCTTTCCCTTTTTTGGAAATGAGTTCATCAATCTGCATCTGCATCTGGTCTTCGTAGCAAGCACGATCTGTTTGATAAAAAACACCAAAGGGTCTTGGTAAATGCCCCTCGATACGAGGATCATCAAACATTCTTACCAAGATTTGTGCTTTGTAAAAATCTTTTTCATCGTGTACCCAACATTCATCTGCACTAGCACCTTGATCCAGGTGAACAACTACAGGCTTGAATCCATCCAGCTTGATGCCTTTTTCTTTATTAGCGCCAAACAACAATGGTTTACCTTGCTCTAAGAACAAAGTCTCGATGGGCTTGCTCGCTTTCTCCGTAAAAATTTCAAATGCCCCATCGTTGAATATGTTGCAGTTCTGATAGATTTCCAAGAACGATGCCCCTTTATGTCCATTGCTTCTCAACAACATTTCCTGAAGATGTTTGGGATCTCGATCCATGCTGCGAGCAATGAATGTTGCATCGGCTCCCATCGCCAATGCAAGAGGATTGAATGGATGATCAATGCTTCCAAAGGGAGTCGACTTCGTTACTTTATGCTCTTCAGAAGTTGGAGAGTATTGCCCTTTGGTCAATCCATAAATCTGGTTATTAAAGAGCATGATGTTTACATCAAAATTTCTTCGCAGCAAATGAATGGTATGATTGCCACCAATACTCAATGAATCACCATCCCCCGTTACAATCCATACACTCAATTCAGGTCGGGTTGCTTTCAATCCACTTGCGATAGCAGTTGCTCTTCCATGAATCGAATGCATGCCATACGTTTCCATGTAATACGGAAAACGACTCGAACAACCGATTCCTGAAACAATAACTATATTCTCCCTGGGAATTCCAAGAGTAGGCATAATCTTTTGAACTTGTGCCAGAATGGAATAGTCTCCGCATCCGGGACACCACCTAACTTCCTGATCTGTTTGAAAGTCTTTGGTGGTTAGAGGAGTAGCTTGTATGGTTTCTGCCATAAAAAACAGTTGAGTTATTTAAATATACACTTATTTGTTTTCATTTTCGCTGATCAAGGCCTCCCAATACTCAGCCGCCCTGCGTGTATGAGGTATAACAATGGTTCCTCCAACAATATTGGCAACTGAAAAAACTTCATATACTTCATCGGTTGTAATACCCAACTCATGACACTTACCCAAATGATATTTAATGCAGTCATCACATCTCAACACCATGCTTGCCACCAAACCCAACATTTCTTTGGTTTTCACATCCAATGCACCCTCTTGGTAGGTATTGGTATCTAAATTCCACAAACGCTTCATCACCAAATTTCCTTTTCCCAAAATCACATCGTTCATGCGTTCACGATACTCATTGAATTCAGATACAATACTCATGCTGATTTTTTTACAAAGATAACAATCGATGAAACGAGTTGGGTCAAATGAAAAAGATGAACCATCCATACTAGAAATAAAAAAAGGGGCCGAAGCCCCTTTTCAAACAAGTGTTTGATGCGATTACCAACGGTTTCCACCGCCGCCGCCACCGAAGTTGCGACGACCGCCACCACCACCGCCACCGTTATTGGGGCGAGCTTCACGAGGCTTAGCCTCAGAAACTTTGATAGCGCGACCTTCTACAGTAGCTCCATCCAATTCTTGAATGGCTTTCTGAGCGGCTGCATCATCAGACATTTCAACAAAACCGAAGCCACGGCTACGACCAGTGAATTTGTCTGTAATAACTTTTGCTGAAGATACTTCTCCGTATTCTTCAAAGAAACCTTTTAAGTCTTCATCCTGTACGTTGAAGCTTAAATTTGAAACATAAATGTTCATTTCAAATAAATAATTAATGAAAAATGCATGAGAGAAACACAGGGGTAAAGAAGACTTACTATTAGCAGCGTTTGCTTAGCAGAAAATACTTTCACTTACTATAACTGTACTTAACTCAAATTAACAGCACAAAACTAGTGCAATAATTTGATTTTCAAAGTATTTCATCAACTAATCGCTCTAAAAGGGGGCTTTTTAACAGGAATTTCTCTAAAAAGGGGCTGCTTTTTGCTCTGCCTTAAGGCTATTGTAACTAATTATCGTGCTGACTAAAAAAAACAAGGCTCCGGCTAAAAAAGGCGCTCCTGGAAGGTAAATGGGTGCCCCTTTGCTGCTGAAAAACGAAAATAGATTGGTCATAAGAGGGGGACCTACTATAGAAGTGGCACTCATCAAACTGGTCAATGCACCCTGCAACTCTCCTTGTTCCGTAGCAGGAACATGAGACGAAATGATCCCTTGTAGTGCAGGACCGGCAATTCCTCCTAAACAATAAACTACACAGGATGCAAACATCATCCAGCTGGTTGCAGAAAACGCAAAGCATACCATTCCAACAGTATAGACTGCCAAGCCTATAAAAAGTGCTTTTGATTGTCCCAGTCGAGGAATCGCAACTCGAATCAATCCCCCTTGTACCAATGCAATCATCAATCCAACCAACGCGAGCGAATACCCTACCATCGCAGAATTCCAGTTGAATTTTTCCATGGTATAATAACTCCAGGTACTTTGAACTGCATGGGCACCAATATATATAAGTATAAGTGATAGGATCAATCCCGATACAGCTGGATACTTTTTCAATTGCATCAGAGATCCAACAGGATTGGCTCTCTTCCATTCAAATGTTCTACGCTTATCCTTTGCAAGCGACTCTGGTAAAATGAAAAGTCCATATATCCCATTTAACATGGTTAGTCCCGCTGCAAATAAAAATGGAATTCTTGCTCCATATTGACCCAATACTCCTCCAATAAACGGACCAATAATAAATCCCAAACCAAATGCAGCTCCAATCATCCCAAAATTCTGGGCACGTTTTTCTGGAGTACTTATATCTGCAATGTAAGCGGATGCAGTAGTGATGCTTGCACCAGTTATACCCGAAAGTATACGCGCTATAAATAACCAAAAGATAGAGGGGGCCCAAGCCAATAATAAATAGTCCAACGTAAACCCAAACAGAGAAAATAAAATGATAGATCTACGACCGTACTGATCACTCAAGTTGCCCAATACAGGAGCAAACATGAATTGCATAAAAGCATAGGTAAACATCAACCATCCTCCGTAACGAGAGGCTTCACTCATATCTCCACCGGTAAGCGATTGAATCAATTGGGGCAATACCGGAATGATGATTCCAAATCCGATTACATCTATTAGTACCGTAACAAAAATGAATCCTAACGCTGCCTGCCGGTTTTTAAACATGAGTACTTAATAAACGGTTACCCGTGTTGAATGGAATCATAAACCTTGACTTTACTCCACAAATGCGAGCAATTTTTAATAAACTCAAGGTGCAGCGGATGTGTTTGATAGGTATCTTGATCAGCAGCGGTTTCAAAAACATTGAGCCAGGAAACGGCATATGTATTATCAATCACTTCACGATCAGTTGCAGCCGGAATACCAATGTGAAAGATTTTTATTTCCTTTACTACACTCAATGCTTCCAATCCGGCAATCAACTGCTTTAGATCTTCTTTGCTCTCCGGATTATTCAGCCAGAAATAAACATGATGAATAAAATGATTCTTTAATTCCATGCGAAAAGTTTAAAGGTCGAAATTAATCAAACCGCTCCATTTATAGATGCCAATCTGCCCCAAAGCTGTCGCTTCTTCCGCTGCTATTGAATGAAATACCTTGTCGTTGAGCAAATTCAATTCACGCAAGGCTTCTTCATAAGCCATGCGCATATCCTGCGAACCACATACAACAATCGAATCCGTCTCAATGCCAAATAACTCTTTCAATTCAGATCCAATAAGCATCCCACTTAACAAAGCAAAATTTTCCTCTTTGGTTCCTTTATTGAATAAACCATTGGCTCGTACACGAAACATAACATGCATGATATTTTCTTCCGCACCTAACCTCACTCCTTTACGAAATGCCGCATGCAGTTTTGGATCGCTCATATCATTTTCTTGAACAGAAGCAGCGAGAATGCTGTTGCTAAACATGAAACAAAAAACCTCGCCTGTCATGTATGTTTTAAAGGATACGGCCTTGCCCGATTTCACCCATACATGTTTGGAATGCGTACCCGGAAAAATCAACAAACTGTTTTCACTTGAATGGGGAAATTTTTTTACCGCTCCCACCAACTGCGTTTCTTCGCCGCGTATGATATCCAATTCAGCCTTTAAACCGGAAATCAATACCCACTCTCGATCTTCTTCATTCCATTTTTTTACAACCGCATTACTTCCTTCTACCGAAAATGGAAGTTCTGCATATGGCAAAGGCTCCATGCCAATGGCTGCCGACGCCATACCTGATACTACAACTGGAATCTTCGACAAACTTCCCCAGGTTTCAGGAAATTGTTCAATTGTATTTTTCAAAATATCAATGAAATAAGATTTTCGATGTTGAGGAGATTGTCCCGAAGAAAGAAATTGCTGATTGCATGCAAGAACCCCTAATGGTGAACGCAAGACATGCAAAACATTTCCTGTATCCGAATCACAAAGAGAAACACGCAGCGCTGTAGTACCCCAATCACAGCAAATAACAAGTGAAGACATAGAATAAATTAAAAAATGAATTTACTATTAATAGCTAAAAAGATTTCAACCAATCTTTAATCCCTTCTTTGATAGCTTTTGCCACACGTTCGGGAGAGTTTTTAGATAGAATAAAGTTTTCATCGCCCCGATTGCTCAAGAAAGCTACTTCTACAAGACAGTTGGGATATTCAGTGGGACCACTCAAGGCAAAATTGAAACTCCCTACATTGCCAAACTCTACCAACCCCAATGCTTTCATCCGTTGCAGTATGGTTTGTGTCAGGGGACGAAATCCAATATAGCGGTAAAATGTACTTGTCCCTTTTACGGTATCAACAGAAGACGAATTAAAATGAATACTAACTAAAATATCTGGCATAGTTTTTCGCAACATCAGGATGCGTTCGGGCATCGATAGCGATGTATCTTTTGTTCGAATCATCATCACATCTTTTACCCCAGATTTTTTTAATTCTTTTTCCAATGCCAATGCATATTCCAATGTCAATCGTTTTTCCGATTTTCCAGAACGCAATCCGGCAGCACCGGTATTATCACCTCCGTGACCTGCATCTACTGCAATATGTAAGTTTTTCAGCTGTTTATCCGGCGCATGCCTCACGCGTATGATGAGTCGTGATGAAACAGAATCGTAATGCACATCGTATCCAAAATGTATTTTGCTTTTCAAGTCAACATATACACGAAGCAATCCATTTTCAACTTGTTCAAACCAGGTATTTCTGATTTCCTTCGTCTCTCCAACCTGGGTGATCCAATTTGTATTAGAAGTAATACCAAATAGATCTATGATCAATCGATTGGGATTCACCTGCATGGTTCCACGGTACGGCAAGCGTTCCGGCATGGAAATGATCAGGTAATCAAACTTCTCATCCCTTTGTGTTTTCCAGTTTCCACTTAGATAGTATGGCTTGATCTGAACATTTTTCAACAGTTCAACACTTTGTTTGGCAATAAATGCCTGAAGACTGGAAGCCAGTTCAATAATATAATCGGTTTCTAAACTGTCAACTACCCGCACCAAAACACCGGAGTCGATATAGGTCATTTTAGCTCCGCCCAGTCTGTCGTCACCCGGACCGTACTCTAAATAAGGCAACTGCCCTGTTGTTCGTCCGATTAGGGGGGTAACCTGACTGAATGAATGTAAACTTGTAATCAGTGGTAACAGGAGGAGAAGGATTCTTGTCATGCCTCTAAAATACTTTTTTTACGGTCGACTATCGTATAAATACGTAACATAAAAAGCAGTTTCACTGAATTTTAGCCGGTTTTAAGACATTTTATAATATGAGAACTCTTTAGCCGTTTTTATAGGGAGCCCGTTTTAAATCCAATCCTTATGAAACAGTCTAATTCCTTCAAAAACCTTAAAGAGATCAACTTGATCGCACTTACTGGATTTTATGTTGCAGTATTTGTTACGTTATCTCTTCTTCAAAAATTTTCATCGCCATCACCGGCAGGAGTCACGGTATTAAATACCATGGCTTCACTGATTCAGGCACCTTTCTTGCTGATCATCCTTTCTCAGTTTTCTCAAAGCAAGAAAATGAGCAATGGGATTGGTTTGGCCATGGTTTCTTTGTTGGCATTCTTTTCTGGTGCAATTGCATCCAAAGGAATTGGAGAAGCCAATCTGTTAAACATGATGATGGTAAGTATGATCCCTGTATTTGGAGTTGCAACTATTCACTATGCAAACCAGATGAAGGCGTTTTTCAATGGCGAAAAAAATCGTTCTAAACTTTTTCTGCTCGCAGGCATTGTTTTGGGTACAGGCACCTTGATGGCTGTATTGGTATTGAACTTTCAAAATCCAGGTAAACATGCATCTGACATCAGAGAAATCTTGGGAATGATAACAGTTCTTGCCGCAGTTCTCATGTCAATTGGATTGATCCAGATCAAAATAGAATTCAATACGGAAATGTCAGCTGAACAATATGCATCTCCAGAACAAGCCGGACTTGCACAATGGGAAGACTTCTCTTTGTCTAGTACTCCAGATGTGATTAAAAAAGGAGTAACAGATATAAGTAAATATTATCGCTTGCAAAAAGCAAATTAAAAAAAGGGCTTAGGCCCTTTTTTTATGCATTAATTTTTTCTGCTATTCTTCTTCGAGCATCTTTTGAATTGAAAGGTGCAAGTTTTGTAAATCGTTTTATTCCGAGCAACATCATTCGCTGTTCATCCCCACTAGCAAAAGCATTTATGGCATCTTTCCCATGTTTGTGAATACGATCGGCTGCATCGTATAAAAATGTTCTAGCCATATCTACTTCTAAATTAGCCTGCGCTTCTCCATAGTGTTCTACACATTTAATCGCACGCAGCAAGGCACTTTCTGCATGATACGTATCGATAGCCATATCCGCTATGTGCATGAGAATCTCCTGCTCAGATTCAATTTTCATCATCAACTTCTGTACAGCAGCGCCAGCTACCATAAAGATTGCTTTCTTGAATTGAGCAATGGCTTTGAGCTCTTCAGCAAATGGAGTTTCGTCTGAGCTTCCAAAATCAGGAATACTCATCAACTCTTTTTGAACTGCCATTGCAGGTCCCATCAAATCCAATCTACCTTTCATGGCACGTTTAAATACCATATCAACCGTTAACAATCGATTGATTTCATTGGTTCCTTCGTAGATCCTATTGATGCGACTGTCGCGGTAAGCACGTGCAATGTTGTATTCTTCACTATAACCGTTTCCACCGTGTATTTGAACAGCTTCATCAACAACATAATCCAATAACTCCGATCCAAATACTTTGATCATGGCACATTCGATGGCAAACTCTTCCGCTGCTGCTAAAGCAGATTCATTAAATGGTTTTCCTGAAGCGAGCAGTTCTTTTTCTTTTTCCTGAATCCAATGGGATGCGCGATACAAACCTGACTCGGCTACCCAATTGCGAATACGCATTTCGGCTAACTTATGCTGAATGGCGCCAAAGGATGCAATTGGTTTTTTAAACTGCTCTCTTGTTTTGGCATATTGTATAGTATGCTGCAAACAACGCTTTGCACCACCTAAGGTGGATGCACACAGTTTAAGCCGACCGAGATTTAAAATATTAAACGCAATCACATGTCCTTTGCCAATTTCTCCCAATACGTTTTCTACTGGTACTTTACAATCTTGGAAATAGAGTTGAACGGTTGAAGAACCTTTGATTCCCATTTTCTTTTCTTCGGGTCCCTGCGTAAATCCTTCCATGCCTCGCTCTAAAATAAACGCTGTGAAATGCACACCATCTATTTT
>JBEDAP010000195.1:0-2548 GCA_041177705.1 Bacteroidota bacterium | reverse complement strand
AATGCAGCCTGATCATTTTTAAATTCATAGCCAATACTGTTCATCAAATTGGAGGCCCCGCTGACGGAGCTGGCTCCATAACTTCCATGTTTAGCAACAGGCTGTCCAGCGCCGGCAACTACAAAACAGGATAAGGTAGATATATTAAAAGTATTCTTTCCATCACCACCCGTACCCACAATGTCAATCACTTTTCGTTCTTCAAAATCGATGGGTACACAAAGTTCCAACAACGCATCCCGGAAACCCAGTAGCTCATCGATGGAAATTGTTCTCATCAAGTAAACTGTCATGAATGCACTTAACTCATGCTCGTTGTACACTCCTTTTCCAATATCCAAGAGAATTTGCTTGGCCTCTTGTCTGGTTAGGATTTGATGTTCAAAAAGAAAATTCAATATTTTTTTCATGATACCTGATTGTTATGAATCAACTCAAGAGCCAATTTGAAAGCATTTCCTTTCCATTGGTTGTGAGAACACTTTCCGGATGGAACTGAACACCTTGAACATTCCACTGTTTATGACGCAGCGACATGATCATACCCGTATCATCCAGCGAAGTAATTTCCAATTCATCAGGGAAATGATGGGTATCAACAACCCAACTGTGATATCTTCCTACACTTAGTTTGGAATCAATGTTTTTGAACCAGTCGTTAGAGTATGAAGAAGGCTTGAGTCTAGCTACCAACTCAATAGGTGTTGAAACTCCATGGTAAACACTGGATAAATTTTTAAGATCTCCTCCAAATACTTCCCCAATTGCTTGATGTCCTAGACAAACTCCAAAAATAGATTTTTCCGATGCATAGCGCTTGATTACATCAAGCAAAATACCCGCTTCGGATGGAATACCCGGACCAGGAGAGAGAAGGATTTTTTGATACCTTCCAACTTCATCCAAACTAATTTCATCGTTTCGGTACACTTCAATTTCTTCACCCAAAATCTCGTTCGCCAAATGAACAAGATTGTATGTAAAAGAATCATAGTTATCGAGTACCAAGAGTTTTTTCACGTAATTTAACTTTATCGGTTTTTAACATTGATTTGAGTTGCATAAATAACCGCTTTCTTCAATGCACCCAATTTATTATTGACTTCTTGCAATTCACTTTCCGGAACACTGGAGGCTACAATACCAGCACCTGCTTGATAATAGAGAGTGTTATTTTTGCTTAGGAAGCTTCGGATTAAAATGGCTTGGTTGCAGGATCCATTAAACCCAACAAAACCAATAGCCCCACCATAAAAAGATCGAGCAGTGGGCTCGTATTGATTGATCAATTCCATGGCTCTATATTTGGGGGCCCCACTCAGCGTTCCTGCTGGAAATGTTTTTGCCATCAATTGGAAAGGATTGGAACCTGGTTTAACGCGAGCAGTTACTTCACTCACCAGATGAATGACGTGTGAATAATATTTAACCTGCCTGTAATGAGCAACTGCCACATGGTCGCAAACGCGACTCAAATCATTTCGGGCTAGATCTACTAACATAACATGCTCTGCATTTTCTTTGGGATCTTGCAACAAACGTTCTGCTTCTTTTCGATCGGTCAAATCATCTCCCGTACGTTTAAAGGTACCTGCAATAGGATGTACGATGGCTTTACCGTTTGCGATGATCAGCTGACTTTCAGGAGATGAACCCATCAGGCGGTATTCTCCATAATCAAAATAGAAAAGGTAAGGCGAAGGATTCACCATTCGCAATGCGCGATACACATTGAATTCGTCGCCGCTGAACTTTTGTTCGAATCTGCGGCTGAGAACTATTTGAAATACATCACCTCTGTAGCAATGTGCAATACCTTTCTTGACCATTTCAATATACTCCTCATTGGACATGTTCGACATCTCTTCGCCTTCAGCCTCAAATGGGAACTGAGGGAGGTCGCGACCGCAAATAATATTTTCAATTATTTTTTTATCCCCCTGAACTCCATCAACATGGTTCTCCAGTAAATAGAGCTCATCGCGAAAATGATCAATGGCAATTACATATTGATACAAGCGGTAACGCATCAAGGGTATGACATGATTCTTTTCTTTAAATGCAATATTTTCAAAGAAAGGAATGGCATCAAAGGCTGTATATCCAAATAATCCTTGCGCAAAACGCAATTCATTGGAATCATTTGCCAGCTCAAAGCCGTTCATGTATTCCCAGATTAAATCCGGTACTGATTTTTTTTCAAGTTCAATGGAGCAAGGTTGTTGACCCGGATATTTATACTCTAATTTCTGATTGTTGGAAATTTCAATACCTCCAATGGCATTGATAGCTATGAATGAAAAGCTATTTTCAGAGGTATGGTGATCTGTACTTTCGAGCAGAATGGTATCCCTGAACTTATCTCTCAATCTTAGATAAATTCCGACAGGAGTATAAAGATCTGCTGCCATTTTTTGAGCAGAGGTCTTCAGTTTGATTTTAGGTTCTCCAATCATGCCTATTTAATTTAAAAATAAAGGCCCCGAAATTCGGGGCCTGAATTATGTTAACAAACAACATAGCATCACCCCACCAAAGAGATCATGTG
>JBEDAP010000194.1:0-2527 GCA_041177705.1 Bacteroidota bacterium | reverse complement strand
AGGCAATTCTAAAAGAAGTGATTTACAATGGATGGGAAGAAACAGTCAGAATAAAGTAGTTGTATTCGATAAAGTTTCAGAAATCCAACTTAAGCCAGGAGATTATGTGCGTGTAAAGATCCATAATTGCACCCAGGGAACACTTTTAGGTGAATATCTAGCTTAAAGAACGAGTATGGCCATGGAGATTCAAAGTATAAAAAACAGGTTTGGGATCATAGGAAATTCTCCGGCGTTGAACTATGCGCTGCAAGTGGCAACACAGGTTGCCAATACAGATTTAACGGTATTGATTGTTGGAGAAAGCGGAGTAGGTAAAGAGATCTTTTCTCAAATTATTCATGCCTTGTCTCCAAGAAAGCACAATCCATTTATTGCTGTAAACTGTGGAGCTATTCCGGAAGGAACCATAGATTCTGAATTGTTTGGCCATGAGAAGGGATCGTTTACAGGAGCAGTTGATTCAAGAAAAGGATATTTCGAAACAGTAAACGGTGGAACCATTTTCATGGATGAAATTGGAGAAATGCCGTTGGGTACCCAAGCAAGACTATTGAGGGTTCTTGAAAATTCAGAATTCATTCGTGTGGGTTCATCCAAGGTTCAAAAAACCGATGTACGTGTTATTGCAGCAACGAATAAAGATTTACTTACAGCTACTCAAAGCAATAAGTTTCGTGAAGATCTATATTATCGCTTAAACACAGTTCCTATACGCGTTCCTTCGCTACGTGAGCGGAAAGAAGATATCATCTTATTGTTTAGAAAGTTTTCAGTGGACTTTGCCGAGAGATATAGAACAAGTCCCATTCAATTGACCGAAGAAGCCAAGAATATGCTATTGAATTATTCATGGCCAGGAAATGTTCGAGAACTTAAAAATATTTCAGAACAAATTTCAGTCTTGGCACAAGATAAAACGATTGATGCTCAAACATTGGAACGTTATTTACCAAAGGTGCAATCCAATTTACCAGTCTTGGCACAAGGTGCACAGTCGGGTATATCTCAGTCTGAGTTTATGAACGAACGTGATATCCTTTACAAACTGTTTTTTGATTTGAAAAAGGATGTAACTGAGATGAAAAAGATGTTTTTAGAGATTGTAAAAAATCCAGGCGGTGTTCACGCGGTTCAGCAAATGATGGAGCCCGGGTTCTTAGATGAGGTATCGATTGTTCATCCGCATTTGGAGACCAAGCAACATAGTTCTTCTTCCCTCCCATCAGCCTCTCAACCCGTTATTCTCAGTGAGAACCGGGATCACCATATCGACTCCGCCATTGTAGTGGATGAATCGCTTAATATCATGGATAAGGAAAAAGAGTTGATAGAAAAAGCTTTGAAAAAACACAAGGGTAAGCGAAAAGATGCAGCTTCTGATTTAGGTATAAGCGAGCGAACACTCTATAGAAAATTAAAAGAGTATGACATTGAAGATTAAGCTTTTTTCACAGGGTATTTTGAAATTGAGTTTGGTTTTTTTTGCTATACTCAGTATTCAAGGAACATGCCGGTATTCCTTAAAAGATGTTTCCATCCCTCCGGAAATTAAAACTGTTCGTGTTTTTTTCATTGAAAACAAAGCTCGGTATGTCAATCCTCAACTCAGTCCCCGATTGACAGATAAACTCAGGCAAAAAATTGTGAACCAAACGCGGCTTTCGCAAACCAACAACGATGCCGACTATGAAATCAGTGGTTACATCAGTGATTATTCGGTGAATACTTCGGGTATTTCCAATCAGCAAGTTGCCAGCAACAACCTCAATGTAACTGTTCATATTGTATTCAGAAACCGGCAAGATGAAAAAAAGAACTTCGAAACCGATATTACCCGCAACTTCCCTTTCTCTGCCAGCAAAAGCCTTACACAAGCTGAGTCGGAGCTTAACGATCAGATGATCAATAACTTAACCGACGAGATTTTCAATCGAATTTTTTCAAATTGGTAAAGGGGACTATATTAGCAGCATGACCAGGGAAACGGATTACCTCATCCAATCACTTTTTGAAAGGGAAAACCTTGATGAAATGACGTTGGATGAAATGAAGGGCATGGCTGAGCAATATCCCTTTTCATCGATCATTCAGTTTTTATATACCTGTAAGCTTAAATCGCTTTATCACTTGGATTTTCCGGAGTCTGTTGCCAAAACTGCTCTTTATTTCAATAACCCCTACTGGCTGAATCACCAATTAAGTGAAGATGCTGAAAAAGGCCATTTCAGGCTGTCTACCTACGAAACCTATACATTGGATGAGGATGAAAACGACGCCCTGCCCGTGATTGAAACAGATGAAAATGAGTTTGTACCCATTGACCTAGAAGATTCAATAGATATCGAAGAAAAGCAGGAAAAAGAGCTTGAATCAGTAGAAGAAAATGAAGAAGCTAGTTTATCAGTTGAACCTGTGATAGAAATAGAAACTAAATCGGTAACCGAGGATTCCTTTTCAATTCCAATTGAGCCATACCATACCATTGATTATTTTGCCTCACAGGGCATAGATTCAAACAAAGAGA
>JBEDAP010000193.1:0-4005 GCA_041177705.1 Bacteroidota bacterium | reverse complement strand
GTATTTACAGAAGTTTATATTATACCGAAAGAGAAAGGTCTTCTTCAGTGCAGATGGAACGAACAAGGGATTGTTTGATGTCATCAACAAGCACAAGGAAAATGAAAAATTCATGTATCCTTGTTCCGAGAATCAACAAGACAATGAGATTGTGGGGTGGTTGAAGAATCACAATTGCGAATTTGTAACTCCGTTCATGTACAGAACCATCAGCAGTGATGTGCGATCAAGAATCAAGGCCCACGATTTTGATGTGATTTGCTTTTTTACTCCCAGCGGGGTAAAAAGTTTACTCGAAAACTTCCCCGACTTCACTCAAAACGGCACATTCATCGGTGCTTTTGGGAATAATACATCCAAAGCAGTTGAAGAAGCCGGTTTAAAATTGCATATCAAGGCACCGGAGCCACAGGTTCCTTCTATGGTTGCCGCATTGGAAAAATTTCTCAGCGAGAAGGTAAAGTCGAAGTGAGTCACACATTCAATAGACTGATCCAGGAATCCAGTCCGTATTTGCAGCAGCATGCGAAAAATCCAGTGGATTGGTATCCTTGGTGTGAAGAAGCACTTCAAAAAGCAAAAGACGAAAACAAGCCTATTTTAATTAGCATTGGTTATTCGGCATGTCATTGGTGTCATGTGATGGAAAGAGAAAGCTTTGAAGATGCTTCTACGGCTTTGTTGATGAATCGTTATTTTGTTTGCATCAAGGTTGATCGGGAAGAGCGACCGGACTTGGATCATTTTTTCATGGATGCTCTTCAGGCCACATCTGGTCAAGGGGGCTGGCCGTTGAACATGTTTTTAACTTCAGATGCCAAGCCTTTTTATGGCGGCACTTATTTTCCTCCAGTTGCCATACAAAATCGAATTTCCTGGAAGGAATTGTTGGTGCGAATACACGAAGCATACCGAGATCGAAGAGTTGAGATCGAAGAGCAGGCTGATTCTATTGTAGCCCATTTGAGTAAAAGCAGTCAGATCGATGAAAAAGTTAAACTCAACTTTTCATTGGCTAAAGAAGAAAAATTTCAGCGGAGTCAGCTTGAGAAAATCCGTGAGCAGATATTCGGTATATCGGATTTAGTTTATGGAGGTTTTGGCCGTGCACCTAAATTTCCGCAGACATTCACCATAGCTTATTTGCTCAGGGATTATCATTTTACTGAAAACAAGCAGTCTCTTGATCAAGCCCTGTTGTCGCTGAGGCAGATGCTTCGGGGGGGAATCTACGATCAGATTGGAGGTGGTTTTTGTCGGTATTCAACGGATAACGAATGGTTGGCTCCACATTTTGAAAAGATGACATACGACAATGCTCTGCTACTGTTGGTGTTGTCGGATGCATTTTTGATAACGAAAGACCAGGAGTTTAAGCGAGTTGTGGAGGAGACCGTCGAATTTATGCAGAGGGAAATGCAATGTTCCACCGGAGGTTATTATGCAGCCCTGGATGCGGATAGTGAAAACGAAGAAGGTAAATTTTATACATGGGAGAGTAATGAATTTGATTTTGTTTTTGGCAATGACTCTCAAGCGATAAAAGACTTTTTTGATATTACCGATTCAGGTAATTGGGAGGGGACCAATATCCCTCGCATGAAAAAATCTTTGGAAGAATGGGCAGTGGGGACTGGAAAACCTCTTGAAGAGGCAGATCAGCAGGTGAAGCATGCCAAGAAAGTTTTGCTGGAAAATCGATCCAAACGTGTTCGTCCGGGTACCGACGATAAAATCATCTTGGGATGGAATGCCCTTTATCTGCAGGCCTTGTCGAGAGCTGGAATGGTATTTTCCAGGACAGATTGGGTTTTAGAGGCAGAGGTGGGAATGAACTTTTTACTATCCACTTTTTGGGATTCTTCTAAGGAGCGGTGGCTTCATACCCACAAGAATGGTGTGAGTCGATTCAATGCATATTTGGATGATTTGACTTTTTTAGCTCAAGCCTTGCATGTGCTATATGAAGCCAATTTCAAGGTGGAATACTTAAAAAAGGGGAGAGAGATCGTTGAATACATCATTGAGCATTTTAGTGATTCGGAAGAACTCTATTTTTATTATACTCCTGATTTTCAAGATGATGTGCTTGTTAGAAAGGTGGATTTGTATGACGGGGCCATTCCCAGTGGGAATTCAGTTATGGCCTGGAATTTATATCGCTATGGGGTAGTTTTTGATGAGCTGACTTGGAGAAAGAGAGCAGAAAATATGGTGGAGGCTGTTAAAACAGGTATCGTTAAGTATCCCAATTCATTTGGAATGTGGGCATCGCTTTTGCAAGAAATGATTGAAGGAACACTTGAATTGGTGGTTGTGGGTCCGGATGCCCTTTCTACTGCCTCAAAAGTGCATAATCAATTCATTCCCAATAAATTAATAATGGCCTCTGAGAAGCCTGACGATACGTTTCCCATGCTAAATCGGATACAGTCGCTTGAAAAAAATCTTTTTTACACCAGTAAATACTACACTTGTGCTCTTCCCAAGGCCAATCTAGATGAATGGGTACAGGAAGTATTAACAAAAAGATAGATTCTGAAAGGCAATAACAGAATTAGTTAGTCGTTTTTGAATGTTTTGGTGCTTGTTTTCACCTTGTTAAAATTTAGATTATTAACGAGTTAAGTGAAAAAGTGAACCCTCAAATTGGTATATATTTGTTGCTATGCTCACTAAATTCGAAATGAACATGAAAGGCATTACAATCTCGGCTTGGAGCCTTCTGTTGCTTGGCTTTTTGATGTCTAGCTGCGGAAAAGCAGGAAAATCATCAAAAGGACCATCTGGAGATGGCCAATTGCACGCCGTTTCGGCCGGAGGAAAGTACATCATGCCTAAGCCTCCTGGAATGATCTATGTCCCTTCAGGTACATTTCACATGGGTCCTTCTGACGAAGACATCAGCCATGCATTCACTTCCAGAAACAAGCAAGTTTCTATCAATGGATTTTGGATGGATGCTACTGAAATCACCAATGATGAATACAGAATGTTCGTTTATTGGGTAAGAGATTCCATTGCAGCTACCATTCTCAATTATAAAAAGAACGCTCCCGATGGTTCCAGTGCAATTGATTGGGCAAAAGCCAGAATGATTAAATGGGGAGACCCCAAAATTCAGGAACAGCTAAGTGCGATGATCGTTACTCCTGATAACAGGATCAATGGACGCAAGGAGTTGGATGCCAAGAAAATTATTTATCACTCAGAGATATTGGATTATAAGGAAGCAGCGAGAAGAGAGAATGCGGATAAACCCCGTTCTAATTTCATCGTGAAAAAAGATGTGGTTATTTATCCTGACACACTTGTTTGGATTCGCGACTTCTCTTATTCATACAATGAGCCCCTATCCAAGAAATATTTCTCTCACCCAGCTTATGGAAGTTATCCTGTAGTGGGTATCAGTTGGAAAATGGCCACTGCGTTTTGTGAGTGGAGAACACATTATTTGAATTCATTTTTAGAAGCTAGGAAGCGGATCACTGAATCTGATTTCAGACTTCCAACCGAAGCGGAATGGGAATATGCAGCACGCGGAGGTAGATCTCAGGTTCCTTATCCTTGGGGCGGTCCCTATCTTAGAAATAAGAAGGGGTGCTTGTTAGCAAACTTCAAGCCTGGACGTGGTAACTACCCTGAAGATGGTGGCTTCTATACAGTTCGCGCTGATGCTTATTGGCCCAACGACTTTGGTTTGTACAATATGGCTGGTAATGTAGCTGAATGGACTTCTTCCTTGTACTACGAAGGCTCTTACAATTTTCAGCACGACATGAATCCTGAAATCAGATGGAATGCTGCTGATAACGATCCTCCTCGCATGAAGCGTAAGGTAGTTCGCGGTGGAAGCTGGAAAGATGTTGGTTATTTTCTTCAAACCAGTTCTCGTAATTACGAGTACCAGGATACTACCAAATCTTACCTCGGATTCCGTTGTGTGGTTGACCTACCGCCTATGACCGGAAAAGGAAAAAAATAATTTCTAAATCATTCATACAC
>JBEDAP010000192.1:0-2844 GCA_041177705.1 Bacteroidota bacterium | reverse complement strand
CTTTACGTATATCAATAACAATGCGTGTTCCCTCACTTTCGTTGGATTCGTTGTTAACATGCGTAATGCCTTCGATAACTTTATCAACAACCAATTGACCGATGCGGGCTGTCAATACATCTCGACTCACCTGATAGGGAACTTCTGTAATGACAATTTGCTCTCTACCGTTTGCTTTGGTATCGATGCTAACTTTTCCTCTCAACACTACCCTGCCTCTACCTGTATGCATGGCAGCTTTTATACCCTCCATTCCATAAATGATACCACCACCAGGGAAATCAGGAGCTTTAACATGCTGCATCAATTCATCAATGCTGATCTCTCTGTTATCAATGTAAGCGATGCAACCATCTATTACTTCTGAAAGATTGTGTGGAAGCATATTGGTAGCCATACCTACCGCAATTCCACTGCTGCCATTGATAAGCAAATGGGGAACACGGGTAGGAAGAACGGTTGGCTCCTCCAGGGAGTCGTCGAAGTTCAATTGAAAATCAACTGTTTCCTTATCGATGTCGTCCATCATTGCACCAGCCATTCGCTGCAAACGTGCCTCTGTATAACGCATGGCGGCAGGGCCCTCGCCATCCGGAGAACCGAAATTTCCTTGCTTGTCAATGGTTGGATAACGTGTATTCCATTCTTGCCCCATACGCACCAATGCATCGTAAACGGCAGTATCACCATGCGGATGATATTTACCCAATACTTCACCTACAATTCTGGCGCACTTACGGGTCGGTTTGTTGTAATCCATTCCCAGTTCATTCATGGCAAATAAAATGCGACGATGAACCGGTTTTAAACCGTCACGAACATCGGGTAAAGCTCTACCTACTATCACGCTCATCGAATAATCGATGTAAGCGGATTTCATTTGCTCTTCGATGTTGATGGGAATTATCCTGTTGATATCACTGGTCTGTTCTGGTAAATTGTTCTCTTCCATTTGAAGCAAATAAATGAGCCTTTTAGAGGATTAATTTGTACAAACAAATTTACTGATTTTCAGGGGCAAAGCCATTGAAAATCAGGTAAAGAGTTATCCACTTTTTCAACGAAAAAAATGCAGTAAAATCAACTGTTTTAGGGCTTTTCCCCAGCCATTTGTAGTACGATTTTCCACTCAGTTTCTGCAACCGGCTGAACCGATAAACGGCTGAGGCGAAGAAGAGCCATATTGGCCAATTTGGCATTCGATTTTATAGCTGCCAATGAAACAGGATTTTTGAGTTTTTTAACGGGTTTGAAGTCTACCACAACCCATGCTGTTTCTTCCGTAGTTGGGTCTTGATAGGATTCTTTAACTACCTGAGCAATTCCAACAATTTCTAGTCCTTCGTTGCTGTGATAAAAAAAAGCCTGATCGCCTTTTTTCATTGCTCTTAAATTGTTTCTAGCGGCATAATTTCTGACGCCATCCCAATAAGTAACTTTATCCGTTACAAATTGATCCCAAGAATATTTAAAAGGTTCTGATTTGATGAGCCAAAATGCCATTGTTATGAATTTAGTAACCGCTGGCTAAAACGTCAGCTAAATGCATAACACGAATGGGTAAATTTTGTTTTTTAATAACTCCATCTAAATGCATCAGGCAACTGAGATCTGTAGAAATGAGTGTTTCGGCACCGCTGTCGATGACGTGTTGAATTTTTTGATCGCCCATGGCTGCGGAAATTGCGTCAAATTTCACTGCAAAACTTCCACCAAATCCACAGCAGGTTTCGTTGTCTTTCAGTTCCAGCATTTCCAATCCCTTTACATGGGATAATAGTCGTTTCGGAATATCGTTCAACTTGCATTCACGTAAACCTGCACACGAATCGTGATAGGTTGCTCGTGTATTTAGTTCTGCACCAATGTTTTCGATGTGTAATACTTGAATTAAAAACTCACTCAATTCATACACCTTGCCTTGTAGAAACCGGATATCTTTTTGATTGGAAGCATTGTCATAGATTTTAGAATAATAATTCCGAATAAATCCTGTACAGGATGCACTCGGCATCACCACATACTCTGCCTCTGAAAAATCCGTAATAAATTTATTGCATACTTCTCTCGCCTCTCCCCAGTAGCCGGCATTGAAAGCAGGCTGACCGCAGCAGGTTTGCTCAGGATTGTATGTTACTTTACAACCCGCTTTTTCCAAAACTTTAATGGTGTTGAATGCTGTATCCGGAAACAGCTGATCCATAAAGCAGGGTATGAAAACGTGAACATTCATTGGCTACTTCAGTTGTTTTGAGATTTCATCAAACTGTGAATGTAACTGCATCATTTGGATTGCCGCAGATGCTGCCTCCTCTCCTTTATGTCCGTGTTTTCCCCCAATTCGTTCTTTGGCTTGTTTTAGATTATTTACGGTGAGTACTCCAAAAATTGTAGGGATAGGGAGTGTTAAATTCAATTGAAGTATGCCATCTGATACAATTTTGCATACATAATCGAAATGAGGGGTATCGCCCTTTATGACAGTACCCAATGCGATGAAAACTGAGGGCTTTCCATCCTTGTATTTTAGTTTTTCCCAACAGGATTTTATGGCATGTGTCAATTCTACAGCTCCGGGAACAAGTACACTATGGATATGATGTATACCATGTTTTTTTAATTCTTTGATGCATCCTTTCTCCAATTCATCAACTACATCTGCATTCCATTCTGTTTTTACTATAACAACACAGGCACCCTCTGAAATCAAGGTGCCTGCATGAGTACGTTTCTTCTTTCCGAAAGAAGCCATGAATAGTTAGTTTATCACTCCAAGTCGAGCTAAATATTTATCTACCACAAAACCCTTATCGGTTCGGGGATATTTCTCTTTGATAGCTTTAT
>JBEDAP010000191.1:0-3550 GCA_041177705.1 Bacteroidota bacterium | reverse complement strand
TGGTTACATAATCGGGATGAACACGAATATCTAAAAGTCCACCTTGTCCCGCTGAAACCACGGTTGGGAATCCTTTGAGTGGGGTGATGATTTCTTTTGATTTTTTATAGATGGTTCCTTTTTTCTCACCGAAGATTAAATCTCCGTTGGGAAGAAAATCCATTCCCCAGATGATTTCATAACCGCTCACGATGGTTTTGATTTCAATTTCGGGGGTACCTGTGGGAGTGGGTTGGACCTCTTCTTTTTTGCAAGAGAGGAGAAGAATGAATAGAATACTTATTGCAATGGGTTTCATGGGATGGGTATTTATGCAAAGCTAAACTTCCAATGGATAATAGAAGTTGTTCAGCCGAATAGTCTTTCGATAAAAAGCCTAAAAATAAAAAAGCCCGTCAACCAAATTGACGGGCTTTTTGTTGCTGTAGGGGGAGGAGTCGAACCTCCACGAGGCAGTTAGCTATAGCGCAAAGTTCAGTGGTCGACCCTGGTCGCTCCGATTGCTCGAAACGGCTCTACACTACGTTTGTCCTGTTATCCCCACCCCCGAGACAAGGGGGCATGTCTGCCGAAAGTTTCATCACCCCACAGTGGTAAAGAACTGATGCAAATTTAAGATAAAGCATTATTTCTTGATAATATTTCAATAAATATTTTTTATTTATTGAAAATGTTTAATAAATTTGCTTTTTATTTAAAATACTTAAAAAACGATTGATAAAATGGCTGCCAAATTGAATCTTGACAAACTCGACCTTCAGATCATCCAGATCATGATGCAGGATGCTGGCATTTCATATGCCGATTTAGGGAAGCAACTCTTTGTTTCCGGCGGAACCATTCACGTTCGCATCAAGAAACTTCAAGAGGTTGGTATTGTCAAAGGTACTAAACTCAACGTCGACCTCAAACTTTTAGGATACGATATCACTGCCTTTGTCGGTATCTATTTGGAAAAAAGTTCGCTCTATGATCAAGTAGCTGAAGATCTCAAGCAGATTCCAGAAATCGTTCGACTCAACTATACCACCGGAAACTATTCGATGTTTTTGGAAGTCGTTGCCAAAGACATCAATCAATTGAAATTTGTATTGCACGACCAACTCCAAAAAATCAAAGGAATCGAACGCACTGAAACATTGATTTCTCTCGAAGAGAGTTTCAACCGAACTGTTCCTGTTGCAGGATAATTATTCCTACCGAGTTAAATCGGTATTGTTTTAATTTTCCTTCCCTTCCACTCGTATTGTCCTACCCAGCCCAACGTGGCAGCAATAACCGTATATGCAATATGAATGGGTTGCATTGGGAAAAACCAAATCAACAAATTGGTTTTTCTAAAGAACGTTGTGATCTGTTGCATAAACGGATATTCAATCATTCCTTTGACTACCACCAAGAGCAATGCCCACGCACTCATCCATCCGAACGCAACTCCAATCATCACCGCAAGTAAGATCAGATTTAATGCATATACCAATCCCAATACCCATTTGATCGATCGATTTTGATACAACGTTGATTTACTGGCCCAGCGGATACGCTGATGCAGAAAGGATTTCCACGATTTCTCCGGCTCCGTAACCACCACAACATCGGGCGAAAAACAATAATGAACTTTATCAGGAAAAGCATTTGACATCTTCTCCATCAACAACATATCATCCCCAGTTGGGATGGCATCGATTCCTTCGAAACCATTCACATCTTCAAATGCTTTTCGCGAATACATCAGGTTTGCACCATTGGCCATATTGAACCACTGCTTTGTAACGGCTACAGCCGTGATGCCTTGTAACGTTAAGAAATCGAGCGACTGAAATTTATCCAAAAACGATTGTTCTTTATCCATTGCTACAGGTGCAGCAATGAAAACAGATTTGTATTTTAATTGAAACGCCGCCAAGGTTCGCATCCAATTGGGATTATACCTGCAATCCGCATCGGTAGTCAAGATAAATTCGTATTTCGCTAACCCAACTCCTTTATTTATAGCCGCTTTCTTTCCCTGCTCTTCAATCGATAGTCGATGATACTGAATTCGTTCATCTTGCATTCCGTTCACAATGGCTGCCGTCTGATCAGAAGAATGATCGTCCATGATCAAAATTTCCATTTGACCAGCCGGAAAATCTTGTTGCAAAAGCGATTTCAAACAACCTGCTATGTTACGCTGCTCGTTTCTAACGGCAATTACTACCGATATCTTTAATGGAGGTCTTCCTGCAATTCGAAAGGGATTCATCTTCATCAGGCTTCTTGCCGAATGCAGCATAATCCACCCATAGGGGACTAATAAAATCAATGCAATCCAAACCATGTTCCTGGTGTTCCGCTCCAACAAAGGTTAAATTTTATGAGTTATGTTCTAAAAGATTTTTCGAGCCAAAAATTTTGAGTACCTTTATTTAGTTGCATAACTAACTATATGCCGAACAATTCTTTTAAACGTGGGGAGCTTTATAGTTTCATAACAGGGATGGCATCGACTGCCATTGCCAGACGTCTTCAAAAGAATTTCAAACAAAATGGAATTGAAATCACCATCGAGCAATGGAGTGTTTTGTATCATCTCTGGAAAAAAGATGGGGTGAGTCAGCAAGAACTTTGCAATGCTTCGTTTCGCGACAAGCCCAGTATTACTCGGTTGGTCGACAATCTCGAAAAATTAAAATTGGTGAAACGTGTTCCTTCTTCTACCGATAGAAGATCCAATCTCATCATGCTTACCGATGCTGCAAAAAAATTACAGGATCAAACCATGGAGATTGCAGCTACCACACTGAATGAGGCCTTGCATGATGTTGCTCCAGCAGATATCGAACGAGCGAAAATTGTATTGCAACAAGTATACGATAACCTGAAATAAAATACATACGACATGGAAACGGCAAACGTAACACTCCAAGGTGCTGGCTGGCTGATCAATCCACAAAAACCTGCTCATACATTTACACCGGAAGATTTCGATGAAGAACAACGCATGATGATGGATATGTGTCTACAGTTTCTTCAAGCCGAAGTAGATCCCATCTTGGATCGTATTGATCAATTGGAACCTGGACTCATGCCTTCACTCATGGAAAAGGCTGGTGAAATGGGCATGCTAGGAATTTCTGTTCCAGAGCAATACACGGGTTTGGGCAAAGACTTCATTTCGTCTATCATCGTAGCAGAAGGGTTAGGAGGTGGTCATTCATTTTCTGTTGGTGTATCTGCACATACCTGCATAGGTACTTTACCCATTTTGTATTTTGGAACTGAAGCACAAAAACAAAAATACATTCCCAATCTGGCCAGTGGTAAATGGAAAGGATCTTATGGATTGACAGAACCCAATAGCGGCAGTGATGCCCTGAGTGCGAAGTCGACAGCCAAGCTGAGTGAAGACGGAAAACATTATATCCTCAATGGACAAAAATGCTGGATCACCAACGGTGGTTTTGCAGACATCTATACAGTGTTCGCTAAAATAGATGGTGTGCATTTCACAGCGTTTATTTTAGAGCGAGGAATGGAAGGATTTACGCAGGGACCCGAAGAAAAGAAA
>JBEDAP010000190.1:0-5562 GCA_041177705.1 Bacteroidota bacterium | reverse complement strand
CAAATGAGGCTATCAAAACGATGGCTACAACTAAGACGGTGGGATTAAATTGACTCAACCCTACTGCATCTGCCCTCTTATACCAGAACCTGCCAACTAGAAAATTCACAACAATGGGAAGAGAAAAAAGAATGCCCAACGGAAGACCAAACATCAGCTGATTGAGGGTCTTTTTTTGCTTGAGACGGTTTTCCTCCCAGTAAACCATGAATTTCTCTTCGTCTGGAGTGTAAGACATAAATTTTGTCTAAATTACAAGAATATGAGCGGTTGTTAATGTGCAGAAAGAATTTTCTCACGAACCCGTCAATGCATGAAACCAAAACCCAACCTGTTATTTTTTATTTTCTCTCTTGTTGCTATTGCTGAAATTTCTCTTCTTGCCAATGATGGCGAGTCGTATCGCTACCTAACTAAACCCCTTATCATCCCCTCACTCGCTGCTATCTATCTAACGAGTGTACGCACCAAAATAAATCCCTTGAAGGATGCTCTTTTATGGGGACTTGCATTTTCATGGATGGGAGATTTGCTGCTTCAAAAAGAAGCTTATTTCGTACCTGGACTAGCCAGTTTTTTAACTGCCCATGTTTTTTATATTTTCTTTTTCAGCAGAACGGTTTCGCAACAAACTTCTTTTTTCAAATTAAGACCGGTGATGTTGATTGCAGTAATAGCCTATCTGGTTGAATTGCTTTACTTACTTTGGCCTCATTTGGGAGAAATGAAAATTCCGGTTGCCTTGTATGGAGTTACCATCAGCGTAATGCTTTCTGCTGCTTTATGGCAGTACCAGAAACTCGACAATCAAACTGCATTGTTCTTTGTAATTGGTGCTTTGTTGTTTGTGATTTCAGATAGTATTTTGGCTCTGAACAAATTCAGGAGTCCATTTGAGCAATCCGGTATATTTATCATGTCGACCTATATCTTAGCACAGCTATTTATTGTAATCGGGGCTATTCGTTATCGAAACACCATAGATTCTTCCCTTTCAGAAGAAGCATAAAAAAAGAGGTCCTGAAATTCAGGACCTCTTTTGTATTAAGTTTGGAAAGATTTATTAATAATCCATTCCGCCCATTCCTGGAGCACCATGTGCATGAGGAGCAGCTTCTTCTTTCTTCGGCTTGTCAGCAACTACACATTCGGTAGTCAACAACATACCTGCGATTGAAGCAGCGTTCTCAAGAGCTACACGAGCAACCTTGGTAGGATCGATTACACCAGCAGTCAACAATTTCTCGTAGTTGTCTGTACGGGCATTATATCCAAAATCACCTTTTCCTTCTTTTACCTTCTGAACAACGATAGAACCTTCGATTCCGGCGTTGTAAACAATCGTGCGAAGAGGAGCTTCCAATGCACGGCGAACGATAGCGATACCAGTTGTTTCGTCTTCGTTGGCACCTTTCTTCTTATCCAATGCATCTACTGCACGGATGAAGGCGATACCGCCACCTGGAACGATTCCTTCTTCAACAGCTGCACGTGTTGCATGCAAAGCGTCGTCTACGCGATCTTTCTTCTCTTTCATTTCTACTTCGGTAGCAGCACCCACATTCAATACAGCAACACCACCGCTCAATTTCGCCAAACGCTCTTGCAATTTTTCCCTATCGTAATCTGAAGTTGTTGCTTCGATCTGAGATTTAATTTGAGCGATACGTGCATTGATATCTTCTTTCTTTCCTTTACCACCCACTACAATTGTGTTGTCTTTGTCGATGGTTACGCGCTCAGCACGTCCCAAATAAGTAAGGTCGGCATTCTCCAATTTGAAACCTTGCTCTTCGCTGATCACTACACCTTTGGTAAGGATAGCGATGTCTTGCAACATTTCTTTTCTGCGGTCACCGAAACCTGGAGCTTTAACAGCAGCCACTTTCAAAGTTCCACGGAGTTTGTTTACCACCAAGGTAGCCATAGCTTCACCTTCCAAATCTTCAGAGATGATCAACAAAGGAGCACCTTGCTGAGCAACTTTCTCGAGGATATGAAGGATATCCTTCATGGCAGATATTTTCTTGTCGTAAATCAGGATGAAAGGATTTGACAATTCACATTCCATCTTATCCGCATTGGTAACGAAATAAGGAGAAATGTATCCTCTGTCAAACTGCATACCTTCTACGATATCGATGGATGTTTCAGTTCCTTTGGCTTCTTCAACAGTGATTACACCGTCTTTGCCCACTTTCTGCATGGCTTCTGCGATCAACTTTCCAATTTCATTGTCGTTGTTTGCAGAAATAGAAGCTACCTGCTGAATTTTTTTGATGTCGTTTCCAACGGTTTGAGACTGAGAGTTCAAATTAGCAACTACCAAATCTACCGCCTTATCGATACCTCTTTTGATATCCATGGGGTTGGCACCGGCTGCAACGTTCTTCAAACCTTCGGTGATGATGGCTTGAGCAAGAACAGTAGCAGTTGTAGTTCCATCACCTGCAACATCTGCAGTTTTGGAAGCTACTTCTTTCACCATTTGCGCACCCATGTTTTCGATGGGGTCTTCCAATTCAATTTCTTTGGCTACAGTAACACCGTCTTTGGTTACTGCAGGAGCACCAAATTTTTTCTCGATCACAACATTGCGACCTTTTGGACCCAATGTTACTTTAACTGCATCTGCAAGGGTATCCACACCCCTCTTCATTTTATTGCGGGCATCTAGATTGAAAAATATTTGCTTTGCCATATGTGTTCTTTTTAATTTTTTTCAAAGATTAAACAATCGCGAGGATGTCTGATTCTCTCATGATGAGATAATCAACCCCTTCAATGCTGATTTCTGTTCCTGAATACTTTCCGTAAAGAACAGTGTCGCCAGCCTTAACAGTCATGGGCTCATCTTTCTTTCCAGGGCCTGCTGCTACCACTGATCCTCTTTGGGGTTTTTCTTTTGCTGTGTCGGGAATGATGATGCCACCTGCGGTTTTCTCTTCGGCAGGTGCAGGTTTCACGATTACCCTGTCATGCAGTGGGGTAATGTTTAACTTCTTAGCCATAGCTTTTTTGGTTTTTTAAAGTGAAAAAATCAAGTTTCGCCTGCCTTTCAACAGGCTTTTTGTTCTTACTTTCTCCTTACTCAGCCAATTCTGTACCAGTTGCATATGCTTGAAAATATGTCAGCATCCACTGGATTTAAAGACCCTTTTTCAGGAAATGGCTGCGAAAATAGGCAAACGGTATGTCAAATTTTCATCCCCTTTCAAAAAAAAGGGCAATCCACCGACAATTGGGTATATTTGCGGCTCCAAATAAGCTCTTTCAATGATCAGCAGGAGAAGTATACGTGTAAAAGTAATGCAGTGCCTCTACGCTGTAGAATCCGAGACAGGCGATCTCAAACCTGAACAGGCAGCCGCCTTATTGGACAAATACCTGGCCCAAACAGGTACCCTATTTGCCTTCACGATCTACCTGGTCACAGAAATTGCCCGGTATGCGGAAACCGACTCTATAAATAGGGCGTCCAAGCACCTCCCTTCCCAAGAAGACTTGAACGTAAATACCAAAATTGCTGGAAACACACTGTTGTGGAAGATCCTGGAATCATCCAGTTTCAAAACAGCCATCAAAAACGGTCATTTCCAACAGTTAATCGACTCAGAAAAGGTCCGGAAAATTTACCTCAAGCTTGTAGAATCCCCTCTTTACAAAACATACATCACCGAAGAAGGAAGAGAAAACAAAACCGAAAAGGAACTTCTCTCTTTTATTTTCACGGATTTGATCATGGCCGAAGAGGAAGTAACCGATTATTTGGAGGAGTTGTTTGTACAATGGGACGACGATGCGGAAATGATTTACCAATTGGTCTTGAATTTTTTCAGCAAACCTCAAGCTTGCGATTTTCAGCAAATTGCTGGTCCGGATAAAAAGAAGTATGCCGTTGCCTTGTTGAAAACCGTGATGGAAAAAAAGGACATGACCTTAGAAATGATCAAACCCAAATTGAAGAACTGGGATCCCGACCGCATTGCTGTTTTGGATATGATCATGATACGTATGGGCGTATGCGAACTCTTGTTCTTTGAAACCATTCCAGCAAAAGTTACCATCAACGAGTACATCGACATCGCGAAAAGTTATAGCACAGCACAAAGTGGCCATTTTGTAAACGGCATTTTGGATAGCATTCACAAAGATTTGATTGCAGAAGGAAAGTTGAAAAAAGTCGACTTCAAAAAACAAGCGTAATTGATTATTTTTGAATTTCAAATCAACGGATAAATGAAAACCCCTGCCATTGTTTTTACACTTTTTATTGTTGTGGCGGCTTTCATCATTGCCAACAACAAACCAGCGCCACCTCCAACGGCCAGAGAATTGAAAATAAAAGCATTGAGTCCGGAACCTGGTTCCCCCATTACTACCCTTGAATTTGATGCCGTTTCCAAAAACTTTGGAAAAATCAAAGAAGGAGAAATCTTAGATATCAATTATGAGTTTACAAATACCGGTAAAGAAGTATTGATCATCAAAGATATTTCTGTGTCTTGCGGATGTACCGTTCCAACCAAACCGGAAGAACCCATCGCTCCCGGAGCCAAAGGAGTGATCAAAGCCAAATTCGATAGCCGCATGCGGGCTGGAAACAACCATAAAATAATTACAGTATTTGCCAATACAACACAGACAGCTCATGAACTGAGTTTTGACGTAGAAGTAATAGCAAGTGCTAAATAATCAACTCACAAAAAACAACACATGACAAATTACATTTTCCTTCAGGCCCCCGGAGCCAATCCCGGTATCATGCAACTGGTTCTCCTGGGTGGTATGATTGTAGTATTTTATTTCTTCATGATTCGTCCACAGGCACAAAAAGCCAAGAAGGCTAAAAAGTTTCAAGAGGGCATGCAAAAAGGGGATAAAATTGTAACGATTGCCGGTATTCACGGAATCGTAAACAAAGTAAATGACGACAGCACCATTCAGATTGAAGTGAGTCCGGGTTCTTTCATCAAAATCGAAAAATCTGCTATCAGTCTCGAATGGAGTGAGCAACTGAATAAATCAACTGCTGCAGCCAAATAAATCAAAGATCATTCATGAGAAGCCCGGACTTGCCTCCGGGCTTTTTGTTTACTTTTGTTTATGCTTAAAATTGGATTAACCGGAGGCATTGGTTCAGGTAAATCAACAGTAGCTAAACTGTTTGAAATTCTGGGAATTCCAATTTTCTATGCAGATCAAGAAGCCAAACAATTGATGGAAACCGACCCAAATTTGGTTGCTGAAATCAAACATCTTTTCGGAGAATCTATTTACATCCATGGAAAACTCAATCGCCAAGAATTGGCAACTCGTGTTTTTCAAAATAAATCACTCTTACACGCATTGAATCAAATTGTTCATCCGGCAACCATTGCAGCTGGTAAGACATGGATGTTGAAACAGAAAACTGCCTATGCCATCAAAGAAGCAGCCTTGATTTTTGAAAGTGGTTCTCAGGGTGAATACGATTTTATCATCGGCGTTTTTGCTCCCCTATCCATTCGCATCTCCAGAACCATGAAAAGAGATGGCGTAGATCGCAATCAGGTTTTACAT
>JBEDAP010000189.1:0-5710 GCA_041177705.1 Bacteroidota bacterium | reverse complement strand
CTTTTTGAAAGCCGCTATTTTGCAAGCTATATTGTAAAATCGAGCATTGAAAATCCATACGACCTTTTCATCAAGCAGTTTATCAAGGATGATATTTTGCGATTGTTGGAAGGGGATGCTATCAAATCTAAAATCTTCAATTTCGAACAAGATCTTTGGTCATTCTAGTTTATCCAAACGAAATTTAAAAGCCGACCTTTTGGGCCGGCTTTTTTTATGACTGAAAATGATTCAGGATTAACTGAGCTTTTTTGGGTCCCACTCTTTTTTCTAATTCTTCTCGAGAAGCTTTTTTTACTTGTGATACGGATCTAAAATATCGGAGTAAGTCCTCAGTGGTTTTACTTCCTATTCCTTTGATTTCGCTTAATTCGTTTTTAATGGTACCTGCATTTCGTTTTTGCCGATGAAAGCTAACTCCGTATCGATGAACTTCATCCCGTATTCTTCGTAAGAATTTTAAAACCTCAGTTTGGTAACCCAGTTTAAGCGAATCTTTATCTCCGGTGAAAAATACTTCTTCAACATTTTTAGCTAGTCCGACTAAAGTAAGTTTACCACTCAATCCCAGCTCTCGAATGGCTTCTTGTGCAGCTGCAAGCTGCCCTTTTCCACCATCAATAATGACCAATTGAGGCAATGGCTGTTGTTCATCTTTCAATCGCTTGTATCTTCTTCCAACAGCTTCTTTCATGGATGCAAAATCATTGATACCCGTAACTGTTTTGATATTAAAGTGTCGGTAGTCTTTTTTACTGGGCGCCCCATCTTTGAAGCAAACCATCGCAGAAACTGGATAGCTTCCTTGGAAATTGGAGTTGTCAAAACATTCAATGTGTATTGGAAGTTCTGAAAGAAAAAGGGATTGCTTAACCTCTTTCAAGAGATCATTTTGCTTGTGGTTTTCTTTGCTCAGGTGAAGGTTTTGTTTTGCTTTCCATTCATTCAAATGAAATTGAGCATTGGTGATGGCTACGTCCAATAATTTTTTCTTCTCACCGGATTTCGGCACGGTTAAAGAATAGTTTTCAAACCCAAACGGAATCGGAAACGGAACAATCAAATTCTTTTCTGAGCTGCTATATAGTTCTTGAAAATGAACAATGGCTTGTGAAAGAATTTCTTCTTCCGATTCATCCAATTTCTTTAAAAAAGTTTTAACTCCTGAATTAACAATGCTTCCATTCCTCAATGATAAATACGAAACAATTACAGCTTGATCATGTATAAGCGACGCAAATACATCTTGATTAACCATTTTGTAGTTGGTTACGGCTGAGTTGGATTGATAGGTTTGGAGGCCCTCTATCTTTTTTTGAACGATGGCTGCTTTTTCAAATTCAAGCTCGTCAATGTATTGCTTTAAGATTTTCTTGTATTCTTGCAGAATAGGCGAAAGATTCCCTTTGAGTGTATGCCTGAGCTGTTCAATCCCGTGTTGGTAATCAACTTCGCTTTGAAGTCCGGCACAGGGTCCTTTGCAATTCCCCAAATGGTATTCCAGACAAACCTTAAACTTTCCCTTTGAAATATTGGACGATGATAAATTTAAACTGCAGGTACGAAGAGGGATATGCTGTTTGATGAAGAGCAACAAATCGCGTACTTTGGATGCAGAGGTAAATGGACCTAAGTATTCGGATCCGTCGTTTATCTTTCTTCGAGTTAAAAAAACCCTTGGAAACCTTTCATTTTTAATGACAATGTAGGGGTAGGTTTTATCGTCTTTGAGGTCAATGTTGTATTTGGGTTTGAATTCTTTGATCAGACTGTTTTCAAGTAGAAGAGCATCGTGTTCGGATTTTACGATGGTAAATTCAATTCGATCAATTTGTTTTACCAGTTCAATCGTTTTGTATGATAATCCTGTTTTGTTGAAATACGAGCTTACTCTTTTTCTAATATTCTTGGCTTTACCAATGTAGAGCAAGTCGCCTTGATTGTTATAATACTTATATATGCCTGGTGAGTTAGGCAATGTCTTTGATATGGTATTGAATTTTTCTTGATTCATGGTTAATGGAATCCCCAATTGAATTGATCCACGACGGTTTCACGCAAGACTCCATTTTGGTAGTAGCTGGATGTTACGGAAAGGGAAGTTTCTTTGGTCCAGAGTATTTTACGAAGAATACGTACATCTCCACTTAGATCCAGCCGTTCGGCATACAGACTTTTAGGTGTAGAAGCTTCCGGTTTGAAGTTGATTTGAATTTTCTGAATGGGGTTGTCGATTCCCTCCTTTGCTGTATAGGTAAATGAAGTATTGTTTGAAGAGGGGTCATTTAAAATGTACTCATCGTATTTCTTTTGATTGTTGTTGGAATTCCAGTCGAGGTCAAGGATCTCTAAAATCAATTTCCTAAGTTCATCAACCTGCGCCAACGAAGTGTCCGTTTGGTTGGATCGTGTTTGAGTATGTGTTATGGCAAGTGGGAGTGAATCCAGTGCATGCAAATCTTCTAGGATGCTTGACTGAATAGGATAATAGGTTGTTGATTTTTCATTACATGAAATCAGGCACACGATCGCAGCAAGTATCATGATTCTTTTCATGCAGCAAAATTAATGGAGCTTGGTGGAAGCTGCGACTTAATTTATAGTTTTGATTATACCCAGTTTTATACCCATGTCCATCAGGTTTTCTCTGATGGGATATTTTTCCTTGAAGCTTGATATCAACTGGTAGCGGAATTGGGGACCAACGCTCCATTTAAAGCCACCGGATTTGAAATTGATATTTGCTTCAAATGCACTGTTTAGATTCCAGCGTCTGTTCAGAGAAGGCTCTTTGGCATAATTCTTAAGATTGGTAGAAATCAGGTAGGAATAGTTCGCAAATACATAGGTGGGCTGGATGGTGGATCCAATCGAAAAGTTAAGTTTTTTATTGCCAGCAACTACATAATCAACACCAAGCGGTATGGAAATCATATAGTGTTCATTGCGCAAGGTTACAGGCATATATCCTCCGGAACTTCTATAAACAGATACTGCACTGATTGGAGAACTTCCAAAACCGAAATTATTCATGCCGTAATTGGCAATTTCAGGAGCTCCCTTGTAAGCATCGATTTGGTAGTGGTTGTAGTTCAACTGCAATCCAGTTTTCAAACTCAATTTTGAGGTGATTGGATAGTACATGGCAGCTCCCAATTCAAATCCCATTCCAGGTCTGTGGTAAACAGCATCTTTCACATTGGTAGCAAACAATGAATTGGTACTGAAAGGAAACGATGCGTATTGAAAATTAGATCGAGATGCTTCTCCCGTTAATTTTCGATAGCTTAGGGTTGGTCCACCGTATACCTGCCAAGTTGCCTTTTTGGAAATTTGTTTTGCAACATCGATTACATTTTCCAATGCATTTTCCAATGCAGCTTCTAAGTTTTTGGACTTGATTGTTTTTTTGTTGCTGGTTGAAGCATCCATTCCAGGTTGGGCAGGTAACTCTGAAAGCACAAGTGGCTGAAGAGTTTCCGGTACTGTTATCGATTTATCAACAGTTTTTTCTTGCATTGATTTGGTATCTTCTAACGCCCATCCTGATTTTGATGATTCAATTTCTTGATTAATCAAAGAACGTGGACCGCTGCTGTTTTGGGAAAATGCACTTGAATTTTCAGTAGCTGGGAATTGATTTTTTTCAAGCCATTGTTGCGCATAGATGCCAGCTGGACCTTGGTATCCTGAAGCCTTTTGTTTCTTTACTACAACGGCAGTAGCGGATCCTAAAAAGAGAAGGAGAAATAGTGAAAAATACATCCAGCTGCGATTTGGATGCAATTCTTTGTGAATGTTTTTCCAAACACGTTCAGAAGGGTACAGGAGGTATTGGTCGGACCTCTCCTTCAGCAGGGATTCAAATTCGTTTGACTCGTAGTTCATTTCTCACGCGGTGGCTTCTTCCCGTCTTAACCCATCAAAACAGGGGATAGCCATTGTTTTTTTTCCTTGTTTGGTTGAAGGATATTCTTTTTGATAAGAATTTCTTCCAACAAATTTTTCGCTCGGGTATACTGTGAACGGCTTGTACTTTCTTCGATTTCAAGCAACTCTCCGATTTCTTTGTGGGAGTAGCCTTCAATTGCATAAAGGTTCAGAACCGTTCTATAACCAGTGGGTAAGCTTCTGATGCATTCAATCACTTGTTTTGCCTGTATGAGGCTGGGAATATTGTCTTCCCTTGTCATCAAGGTTTCAGCATGTGATAGATCAACATTATCGGCAAACTTTTTATTCTTCTTCAGGTGGTTGATGCAGGTATGAACAACAATCCGTAAAATCCATCCTTCCAGCGATCCTCTGCTTTCGTATTTATCTATTTGTGTAAATACTTTAATAAATCCCTCTTGAAGCATGTCTTCGGCATCTTCTCTGTTCTTTGCGTAACGATAGCAAACAGATAGCATTTTGGGACTGTATCGGTAATACAATTCCTGTTGTGCCAAGGCATCGTTTTTCAAGCAACCTGAAAGAAGCATTTCTTCCGTCATGAAATCAATGTTGATTCCATGTAATTTAAGACAATTTTTCAATTGGAAATGCTGCTTAAACAGGATTGGGGCTGGGTATGTCTAAGCGATTGATTTAGAATCTACCACGCAAACTCAGGCTGATATTTCGTCCTGCGGCACTAAAACCAGATGCAAAGTACCTATAGTTCAGGTCCATGATATTTTCTACTGCCAGTTGAACCTGCCAATGGGTATTCCAGGTGTAGCTGCAGCGGATATTAAGCGTTTGCCAGGCGGGGCTACCCTGCGTGGTAGCATATTGGGCATTGTCTTCTCCATCCGGATTGTAATCTTCCAAACGTTTCCATCCATTGTAAATCACAAAAGCCTCTGCCAACCATTTGGAGTCGTCGTAGATCAAACTGATTTTGCCAAAAAAAGGTGGTATATGATCAAGGGGCTTTGTTCTGACCTTTTCTTGAACCAGTTTGTATGATCCGTCTGTTTGTTTTTTATATATGGTTGTTAATTTGCTTTGATCTGTTAAGAAATATCCTCTCACACCGTTGAAGTTCGCGAGAGCCTTCCAAAATTTTCCCCATTTTCCTTTGAGCTCAATGCTTCCGCCAAAAAGTTTGGCTCGATTGATATTTTGATTGGCTAGTACCTGGGCATTGACATTGTAATAACTGATGGAATCTTTTCCATTCAATTGAAAGGGGGCTTTGATGATGGCCTGATTGAACAAGGTATGGAATGCTGTTAGTTCAAGCGAAAGAAACTTCCCCACTTGTTTATTGATCCCAGCATCTATGTTGTGGGTGTATTCTGGTTTGAGATTGGGATTGGGAACAACAACCTGTCTAGCTGATGTGCTCGATTCAAAAACTTTACTCAGGTCATCGATATTGGGAACACGAAATCCATTGGCGTATCCAAATCGAATGCGTGTGTTGTTTTCGATGTTGTAAACCAAGCCAATATTACCTGTAATCGATGAATTGTTTTGTACAACACGTGTAACAGGAAGTTGAAAGAATGAATTGTCTGCAATACTTGAAAACAAATTGCTGTATTGAAACCGAAGTCCTTCGTTCAATACCCATTTTGCATTGGTGAACTTATGGATGTGTTGCACATAAACTGCGGCAAGATTCATGTGATTTTTTCCGTTGGGATAGCGCGAGTCCAATGAAGAAATTTGTTGGGTTAGCATGTTGGTTCGTGTGCCAATTGACTTAACTGAATTGATT